>JBBQAC010000085.1:0-15175 GCA_038315915.1 Phormidesmidales cyanobacterium | reverse complement strand
GATGGGTGGCTTGCGAAAGTACATGCCGATCACCTCGATTACTTTTTTAATCGGTACGCTGGCGATTTCGGGCTTACCCCCCTTCGCTGGCTTCTGGTCAAAGGATGAAATTTTGGGCTCTGTGTTTGCAGTTAACCCGGTGATGTGGGCGATTGGCTGGGTTACCGCCGGGGCTACCGCGTTCTACATGTTCCGCATGTACTTCTCTACTTTTGAAGGCGAGTTTCGCGGGAATGACGCCGATATGCGGATGATGGTGAAGCGTCAGTCGCTGCAAATGGCCGGGGCTTCCCTGGGGCCAGGCGCGATGAGCACTCAGGAACTAGCTGTAGAAGAGGCAACTCACGGAGAGCACGCCCATGCCGAGAAACCCCACGAGTCGGTTTTAAGCATGACCTTTCCGCTGATGATGCTGGCGATTCCGTCGGCGCTGATCGGCTTGGTGGGTACCCCCTTTGCCAACTACTTTGAAGCCTTTATCCATCCGGCGGGCGAAGCGCTGACGGTGGCTGAAATTGCCGAAGAGTTTGATGTGAACGAGTTTATCCGGATGGCTGGCGCTTCGGTGGCGATCTCAGTTGCTGGGATTGTGCTAGCGGTGCTGATGTACCGGAGCAAGGCGATTGACCCGGCAGCGATCGCCCAAAAGATCAAGCCGCTCTATAACCTCTCGCTCAATAAGTGGTACATCGACGACATCTATCGCGAGGTCTTTGTCAAAGGCACCCGCAACCTGGCCAAAAGCGTTCTCAACGTCGATGTCAAAATCGTCGATGGCATTGTCAACCTTACTGGTTTGGTGACCCTGGTAACTGGTGAAGGACTGAAATACTTTGAGAACGGTCGCGCTCAGTTCTATGCGCTAATTGTGTTTGGCGCAGTGCTAGGTCTGGTGTTTGTCTCAGGGCTAACGTAGCCTCGTACCCACAGAAAGATGCAAAGGGGCTGAAGCAGATTTCAGTCCCTTTTTTTGGTGCAGCGCCTTTGCATCTGGCCAGCATCGAGAAGATCGGCCAGTACTTTCCGGTAACCGAGTTTCTTGCCCAGCAGGGACAGTGTCGGTGACTCTAGCCAATCGTGGGATCGCTTTCAAGAGCAAATATTTCTTGACAATTGCAGAATATATGTATATACATATTATATGAGCGATCAAGTTTTTAACTCTAATCTTGCTGAGGTCAGCCAAGTCCCTGCAACCTGCATGGGTATGCACGTTCGTCGGGCTTCGCGAATTATCACGCAGTTGTATGATTCGGCTTTGCGCCCAGTGGGCTTGGGCGTAAATCAATTCATGATACTAGCCGCTATTCACCTGAGGGAGCCTGTCGCGATCACTCAGTTGGCGCAAGAGCTATTTACTGACCAAACGACTTTGACTCGAAATCTCAAGCTCTTAGAAAAACGGCGATTAATCTTGATCGCCCCTGGCGAGGATCGACGGGTAAAACTGGTGTCCCTGACCGTTGAAGGCGAGTCTAGCTTGGCTCAGGCATTCCCGCTGTGGAAGCAGGCTCAAGCTCAGGTGAAGGAGCATTTAGGACAACAGAAATGGCAAAGTTTGCTATCGCTGTTGTCAGAGGTAAAAGCCTTGAAATAGTCAAAAATTTTCTGAGAAACATGTATATACATCTAATTGCTAATTTTGGAGGTTAAGATGGCTAAGTTTAACGATCTGCCCAAGATCCTGGTAACTGGGGCAACTGGTAAGACCGGTAGCGCAATCGTTGCCCAACTGCGTGAGAAGGGCTGGCCAGTGAGGGCTATTGTGCGATCTCATGACGCTAGGAGCAGACACCTCAACCGCCTCGGTGTGGAAACGGTCGTGGCCGATTTGTTTGATCCCGACCAGCTGTTAGCCGCTATGCGGGGAACCGTTCGCGCCTACTACTGTCCGCCTTTTCACCCTTACATGGTTCAGAGTGCGACTGCGTTTGCGATCGCTGCCCGAGCATCAAACCTAGAAGCCATTGTGGGACTGAGTCAGTGGCTCGCCAGTCCAAACCATCCATCGTTGCTAACGCGCCAACTTTGGCTGATAGAACAAATATTTTCTATGCTGCCTGACATCGCTTATGTGAATCTCAACCCAGGATATTTTGCCGATAACTATTTGCGCCTGATTGACTTCGCTACTTTGCTAGGGATTTTTCCTGTGTTGACTGGCAACAGCCGCAATGCGCCCCCTTCTAATGAAGACATCGCCCGCGTTGCCGTTGCCCTATTGGTAGATCCCGAACGACATGCCGGTAAACATTATCGTCCGACGGGGCCAAAACTAATGTCTGCCTATGACATGGCCAAAGTTGTGCGCCAAGTGATCGGTTCTCCTGTTTTGGCGATGAACCTGCCGTGGTGGATGTTTGAAAGGGCAGCGCGCTTACAGGGTGTTGCCGCGTTTGATCTGAGCAGCCTTCGCTACTACATTGAAGACCATAAACAAGGTGCGTTTGAGTTTGGCGCGCCTACAGATGTTGTCCAAGCTTTGACTGGACAGCCAGCAGAAGATTTTGAAATGACTGTACGGCGGTATGCAGCGTTACCATTTGCTCGCAAGACCTTTGCCAATCGGCTACGCGCCTTCGTGAACTTCAATCTTGTCCCCTTCACCCCTGGGTATAACTTGAAGCGGTTCGAGCGTAAGCAAGATCATCCTGTATCGCCCGTGCCTCAGTTTGCGATGAGCAATCACCGCTGGCAGGCTGAACATTGTCCGCAATTGCCGCCGCCAGTGAGGTAGCGCGTTCAGCCCCGAGCCGCTATTCAATCAGGGGGAGAACTGATTAGACGAGATTCAGCGGTCTTGTCGTTGAAAGTTGGGTTTCTCTCCTGGGACTGCGAAGCGATTGGGCGACTGGCACCTGCCTACTTTGAACCTGGCCATAGTCAAGCTTGAGCAACTGGTCAGCCAGATCAAAATAGCGATCGTCGTGGGTAATGACCAGGACAGTCTTACCGCGTTCCTTTAGCTTGCTCAAAAGCTGAGTATAGAACAGCTCACGAAAGGCGGGCTCTTGATCAGCGGCCCATTCGTCAAACAGATAGATCGGTCGGTCTTCTAAGTAGGCGGTGAGCAGCGCCAGTCGCTTGCGCTGACCTTGAGAAAGTCGGGTGGTGGAGAGAACTCCTTTTTTAACTTGAACTTTATGATCGAGATGAAGCTGCTTGAGATAGGTTTGAACTTCCTGATCGAGATCAGGTTGATAGAAGCCCAAGCAGCGATTAAACAGGTAAAAGTCGGAGAAAATAGCCGAAAAGTGCTGACGATACCATTCCCGATTTAAGTCATCAATAGGAACCCCGTTCAAGGTAATTGATCCGGCTTCGGGGACATAGAGGCCGGTGATGAGCTTAGCCAGCGTAGATTTGCCGCTGCCGTTGCCGCCAATCAGGTAGGTGACTTGTCCTGGCTTCAGAGACAGGCTAATCGGCCCTAGTTGAAAGCCATGCTCCTCACCGTGGGGATGATAGGTGTAGGCGATCTGGTTGAGAGTGATCTGACAGCGGGGGTAGACAGCCTGAGAGGAGCTAGTCTCGATTTCATCTTGATTAGCCAAAGCTAGCTTCATATGCTCCACTTTTCGTAGCGCTACGCTGCCGCGCATAATGTCTGGCAGGCGATGTAGCAGGTTTTGAAAGGGAATAGTCAGGTAGGTAATGGTGAGCGCATAGCTCGCGAGCATGGCCATTGAGATCGAGAGAAAGTGAGGCAGCACGAAGAGGGCGAAACCCAGGATGCTAAACAGTGAGAATTGTCCCAGGCTGTCGGCGATCGCAAATATTTTCATCGCTCTCGTATTTTTTTGCCGCAGCTCGGTGGCACTCGCCTGCAAGTCGCCAGTCAAAAAATCTTCTCGCTTCAGACGGTGTAGCTTCAGCTCTTTGGTGCCTGCGGTTACCCCTTGGAAATGCTTGAACAGATGGTCTTCTTCTTCCCGTGCGATCGCAAAAAGATTTTGGGCTTTACGAATAGTGAATTGAATGGCCCAAATCGTCACCAGCGTAACCGAAATCAGCAATACGAAGACGCTGCCCGATAGCCAAGCCAAGTAGACCAAACAGCCGCCGATGGTGGCCAGATCGACACAGAGGTTAGGAATGACCGCAACAGTCTGGGAGAGAACCCGGACATCATCGGTTAGAGAGATCAGTAGACGATGCTCTCCTAGCCGTTCTAAATGGTGCAGCGGAGACAATAGAATGCTACGACTCAGCTGTAAACGCATCTGATAGATCGCAGTCTGCGCCAGATGAATCAAAATAAACTGAGATAGCAAATTCGCAGTCAGAGTAAAGCAAACGAGCCCAAAGAATAAAAGCAGTGACTGGGAAACAGACGCGCGATCAACCGCGTGATTTACCATGGAAATTAGTTTGGCGTTACCCCCACCGCTGACGAGTCCTAGAAACGTAGCAATGAGAATGGTTTGCCAGGATGTTTTTAGCAGAAAGCGAAGAAATTGCATTGATTTTGCCTTGTCTAATATTTGCTCTGATCTAATATTTCTAATACTTGTCGAACACGATGCCTTCTACCCCAACACCGGGTGAGAAAGAGAAAGCTAGGCCAGTAGTCGGTTTTGTAGAAGCGCAGCGCTGATTGTCAACGCGAGCGATCATGCGCTCCATTACGAACAGAATTGAAGCGCTCAGCATATTGCCGTACTGCTGCAAGACTTCCCAGCTATCGGCAACTTGAGCATCGCTTAGCGCTAGAGAACTCTGTACCTTTTGAATAATGCGCGTACCGCCAGGATGAACGGCCCACAGGTCAATGTCAGGTTTAGCCAGAGCCTGCGCCTTTAAAAATTGTTCAATGATAGAGCCAACGTTGCTTTCGATATAGTCTGGCAAATGGCGGGATAGCTTACAGGTAATGCCGTTCTCTCGAATCCCCAGCTCAATTCCGTCTTGGGTGCCTTCTACCAAATAGCTAAGATGGTCTCGAATCACTAACTTACCTTTGGCTGCTGCTGCGTTTGGTTTGCAGGCCCCAATCATGACTGCCGCGCAGCCATCGCCAAAAATACTGTGAATAATCACATCGTTAATATTGTCATCAAAGGCAGCATTCACTGAGCTGAGTTCGAGACAAACCAACAGCACCTTGTGAGTAGGATAGGCGCGAACGTGGTCGCAAGCGGTTCGTAATCCATTCATCGCGGCGGCACAGCCCATAAAGCTAACAGTTGCTCGCGCCGTATCGCGTCTTAGCCCTAACCGCTCAATTAGAGCGGCATCGACGCCGGGGCCGACAAAGCCTGTACTCGAAACAAACACAACCAAGCGAATATCCTTTTTGATATCCTCAGCCTTTTCTCTGGAGGCTAGGGCGATCGCGTTAGCTGCAACCCGTTCTGCTAAGGGAACTGCCTGCGTGTTAAAAAGCTGCATTCGCTCTTGAATTGTGCCGCTACGACGGCTCAGGGCTACCCCTTCTTCAGACATCACGTTCAGGGCCAGATGTCGGGTATTGATTCGGGTGTTCTGGTACAGCTTTTCGATGCGATCGCGGTTCTTCTCCAGATGAGGTAGGTTGGCTACAAACTTAGCGGCCTCTTTTTGGGAAACAACCGTTTGTGGTGTGCCTGTGGCAATACTCTCAATAGTCGGTAAAACGATGGGTGAGATTCGCTGAGTTGTGAGTGAACGCAGGCGCAGGTTTGAGATTGGCCCTAGACCCCTTTGCACGGTCTTTGGCTGATTGAGTAAGAGAGAAGGCTGTGGAATCGTCTGAGTGGTCATGGGGGACTATTTCCTTACGAAATGTGGACGAAATTTGGTTGTTTACTGAGGGCAAATTACTGAAAACAAAACTTGGACGAGCGGAGACGTAATACGCAGATAGCTAGATGGAGCCAACTCCAATGAAGCCTTTATAGACATAGCTCACAGCATCGGTCAGGGCTTGCAGCCGAAAGTGTTCTTGAAAGACATTGAGATTCTTCTCTTGGGCGAGTCTTGACGGACTTAGAAGATAGTATTGAGCCATCACCGGCAGACGATGAATAAAGAAGTTTTTAGGCGGCAACCAGGCGACTCCAAATTTCTCTGCCTCTTCTCGAACAATCGCTTCGCTGGCAATATTTGCAAACCCACTTTTTTGAAAGGGCAGTACGTGATGCACCCGATGAGGACTAAGTCCCGCTGATAAAAAGCAGTCGATATACTTGTTGCCAATCATCGTCAAGTCATAAGCATTCTCAATCTGGAAAACAGCCCAATCATCCTCTTCGCCAGGATTAGCCGCAGCTCCATCGATTTCAAAGTCATGGCTAGCGACGATCATAAAAGTGCTAAGCCAAACGGTGACTACGAACTGAGCCACCCAGGCGGCGAGTTCTCCCTGCTGCCAAAACAAAGCCAGCTCGCCGAACAGCAACAGTCTCATGGCGATCATGCCAATGTAGTGAGGAAGTCCCCGTTGCCAATCCCCATAGAAGTTTTCAACCCCATACTTGATGCCATAGCCGCAGATTTCAACGGTGCGAACAAACATGCCGGTTAATACATGACCGAGCTTATGCACCGTATGCAGCGGCAGCCGGTAATAGCGGGGCAGTTCCATCATGGCGGTAAATACATTGCGTTTTACATCCACTTCGCTTTGGGTGTAAGGGTGATGCATTAGCGTGTGACCATCGACCACGACAAAAGCCATTGGCACATAGTTGATATCAAAGATATGAGAGATAGCCTTATTCCAACCGACGAGCGCCCGATGATTGAGATAGTGACCCGACCCCGAAAGAGAGATGCGGATAATTGTCATCAGGGGAACAAAAACGTAGAGGGGCATATAGGCTGTAAAGCCCAGCCGTAGAGCCTGCACCCCAAAATAGGCAAGGCTTAAAATGACAGTAACAACGTCAAAAATCTTATCCATGCGGGCGACTTTTGCGCGGATCTCAGGTGCTTTCAGTCTGGCTCGGATCAGATCTAGCAGTTGACTGTTCTTCTCAAAGCTAAACTTAGGGGTATCTTGCCGACCGTCGAAATCGTCCTTAAAGAGGAAAGGGGGTGCGTTGTATTTGGGATGCAAGTCTTCAGGGGTTGCTTTTCGACCGAGAGAATACTTTTGAAGCCGTCTCTTGACCTTAGCGGGATTCTGATGCAGCACATTCACCAGGGTCGTAATATCTCGATTTTTCATCCGCCCGATGAAAAATTCACCGCCAGGATGGTGCTTAACAAAGTCAGACAGGTCATAGGCTTGGCCGTCGTACACCCAGACATTTGGTATGGTTGTGCTGATGTATTCGGGTGAGGCGATGCTAGGTTTTTCGGGCTTTTCAAGATTTGCAACAGCCTGATCTTTTTCAGTTGTTACATCAACTAAAGCCAAAACCTCAGGCTCAGCTTGAGGATGGGTTTGAGACGGGGAATGCTGGGCACCATCGCTAATTATGGGCGTATGCTTGAGTACTTGTAAGGTAGTCACGTTGATTTGTCTCCTGTGTTCATTCAGTAAATGGCGATCGCTTGAATATTGGCAGCAGCTAAGTGTTCTGAGGCTTGAGCCGCTCTAAAAGATGCACGGCTTTACTGATGCCTAGCTCAATTTCCTCGCGCTTTTCAGGTTGAATTTTGCTTCCCGCCCGCGCAAAAATATTTTGTAAAATGCTTTCCAGGTCGGATTGTAAGCAAGAAACAATCTCTAGAATTTTTAAGTTGTTAGTTGGCTCAATGATTTGCATGGTCTGACTCCGGGGGCTTGTTCTACGGATATGCGTTAATTTCAAAGACTTCTACATCTGTGAAAAATTGATAAGGGCAACAGTGTGCTCCTTGGTTTCTTCGTTGTAGGTGATGCGGTAAGCGGTGGGATAGGAGCCTGCCTTAGAATAGTTCTGGGGCGCGGGAAAATCTCCTTCAAACGCCTGCTGGCTTTTGAGAAAGTCCAGGGCGACCATCGGCTCCACAAAAGCCATCTCACCGTTGTAGAAGCCATAGATCAGCGTATGAGCAAATCCATGGGGCGTGTCCTGCAACTCTTCTGAAGCTGGATTGACCCAATGGGCACCCATGCGAGGTTCGGCACTGTCTGGAGCCAGGACGTAGCCAGTTGGGATTAGATCGGAATCAGGCGTTTTATAAGCTGTTTCGAGATCGGCACCGGTAGCTGTAATCGCCTCTCGTTCTTCTGGGGTGAGGGTGTAGGCATGAACGTCGAAGTGGGGCAAGCCGTAAATGGGAGACGGATCATGTCCATGGGAGCGCCAGTCGAGGCTGATGTGAGATATTGCGGTTGTTTCTGCTTGGGCAGGTAAAGGTAAAACTACCTCGGTGGCCTGATCAGGCAGATCGGCAAGAGCCGATTCGGTCAGGATAATACCGACTTCTTTGGGCTGATCTTCCTGGTCGAGTTCGACATAGGAGCGAACCGTTCCACTACCCAGCGCTTGAGGTTCGCTTTCAAAATGGGTGACTTTGGAACAGCCTTGGGCAGCTAAAACAAGCAGGGTCGTACAGGTGGTTAAAAACAAAGTGCGTAAGGGTTGCATAAGGGCTCCTGGATTGGGTAAAAGTTAAGAGATTAGGTGTTCTAAACAATTAAATGTGAAATACTGCTTTGCTCACCTTTGTTAAGGTGGGTAAGCGCGATGATTGGTAGGGCGATGATTGGTAGGGCGATGATTGGTAAGGCGATGTCAGGCTGAGCTAGCGAAGTATCTCTCCAGAATCTTCACATCGAGAGATTTCTCGAATGCGCTTGAAATGATATCGCTAGCTCAATGACGCTGACTGACTTAACTGACTGACTTAACTGACTGACCTGTCGCTAGCCAATGAGCGCAGCTCTGCCCAAGCTTGCCTAGAGCGGTTTCTTCGTACTGAGTCACGTCCTTTGCAGTCAGGCTATCTTGCCACTGACCGTTCGTTCCTTTGTGAACAAAGGTTTGGATACCGCCTTCCCAGAAAGCCCCCTCTAAGGGCACAATCTTTGTTCCATTGTTCTTCATGTAGTCGAAGCTGCAATGTTCAAGAATGTTCAACCAGTTATCTTCATTGACTGGAATTTCAAGAAATTCGGCTATTTGTCGAATTTGACCGGGCATATCTCGTTTTAATTCGGCGTAGTGCAGCAGCATCACATTGGGTAAATGGCGAACATTCCACCAGGATTCAACATTTTGCCAGTAGGACCAAATGGGATAGCCATCTTGTTCTAACCAATCTCGAAAATACTGTAAAACTGATTCGGTGGGCTTTTCTATCGGCGGCCCCACTCGCCCAGGCGTGTCGTTCAGGATTTCGTACCAAACGTCTGTAGCTTTGGCATGGTGGTTGTACATGCTCCAAGCGACATCGCGCCCATCGCGGGCAATGTAAAGGTATTTGACCTTTGGTGAAAAGACTAGGGCATCTACCGGTAAGTGAGTTTTGATAAACCGACGATGGGTTTGGGCTTCTACCAAAGGTAGCTTGATGTCTTTGGACGGTACTCGAAGATCGAGCCAAGGCGACATTTCAGCCACTTCAAGATCCTCTACCCCATTGAAAAGGAGCTGAGATACGATTTGCTGGAGCCAGGTCGTGCCTGATTTTGCATAGCTGGCAATGATGATGTCATCGTCTCGAAATTGAAAGTCATTCCAGATGGTGGAATCGAAGTGATGATTGTGGATTTCGCGAGTCTTTTGAGGCCATTCAATCGTTGTTGAGTCGTTTTGCAAGTCGCACGGGTAGGGCCATCTAGTGGTTGCTTGAATCATGATCATTCTCCATAAAAAATAGTGGGACAAGCGTGATGGGTTGTTAAGGTCGTCAGCGATCGCTGACGACCTCAAAGCGCTTACCGTCAGGCACTGACCAAAGACATCTGTTCAATCAAAGCTGGCAACGTCTCTGGATTTAGGGCTTGAAGATACTTCGATGCCATCGTCGGGGTCAGCAGTTCGAGCATCAGCCGGTTCTCGACCCAAAATTCAATCACATCAAACAGCCCTTCTCGACTGGTGGGGAACACTCGCCACCCGGCGCGATCGCCAATCCGCTTAATCTCCTCCAGGCTGCTCGGAACTGAAATCGCCGCATGGAAAGGGGCGTAATGGGAAGACTGCGGATTGAGTTGGAATCCCGCCTCGCCTTCACGGCCATCGGGAACCAGCTCGCTGCCCAGCGGATAGAGTTCGATCAGCGTGCCAAATTCATCTCCTGCCAGGGCAACGTAGCTGCCAGGGTTAAAGGGAAACGGAGCCACCTGTCCTTTAAAGATTTCAGCAAGAACTTCGGCAACCTGCTGGGGACGGCTAACGGCGATAGAAATGTGGTGAAGCATAGTAGTTTCCTTGACTTAAGTCAGAGTGGATATTTGTCTTTGCTTCTACTATCTAAATCGGTAGCCAAAGATACTACCAGAGAAGTTAAAGGAAGTTAGTCCGTAACTTAGCTGCGCTTATGTCACTTAAGTGAAAAGCTTGGTGCTTAAGCCTTTTTGGGCTTTAGGTGTCAATCTGCAAAGGCTTAAATCGAACTTAAGTGACTAAATCGAACTTAAGTAATTAAACTGAGCTAGAATGTGTAGCATTAAAAAATGACATAGATGTAGGGGACTATCGGCAGCTACATCGGCGTTTGTAGAAATGTGAACTTCTATGACTGCTAAAAAGACCCGCAGACGAGGAATTGTTTTATCAGCAGTCGGGCAGCGCAAGCTCGAAACGGCTCGGCGGCAGCTTGAGAAGACTTTGCATGGCGGCGATCGCTTCACCCTCGAAGAACTGAGTGATCGCACCCAGCTTGCCCTGAGCACCATTACCCGCGTTATCGACGCTCAGACAGGCGTCGATAAGCACACCCTAGGTCAGTTTTTCGCAGCCTTTGATCTTGTCTTGGAACGGACAGACTACCAGCATCCAAGCCAGCTCAACGGGCGAGCACAAGAGCAAGCACAGGATCAAACGCAGAATCAAAATGGGGCAACGCCTTCCGCCTTGATTTCTGGGCTGAGCGCTGAACCCGTTTTCCAAACGGTGGACTGGGGCGAAGCGATCGATGTCTCTACCTTTTATGGGCGCGTCGCAGAATTAGAAACTCTAGAAGGCTGGATTCAACAAGATGGCTGTCGCCTGATTGCCGTTTTGGGCATGGGCGGGATTGGCAAAACCGCTCTATCGGTCAAACTCGCTCAGCAGTTAGCTCAATCCGCTGACTGTTCGTCTGCCCATTCTCCCTTTGAATTCATCATCTGGCGCACTCTTCGCAACGCCCCGCCGCTGCCGCTGCTGCTGTCCGATTTAATTCAGGTTCTCTCCTGCCAGCAAGAAAGCTCACCTGTCTCGACAGTTGCCGCCCTACTCTCTCGCCTGCTGCACTATCTGCGCCAGCACCGCTGCCTGCTGATTTTAGACAACGGCGAGACGATTTTGCAGAGCGGCCAGTTTACCGGAGCCTACTGTGAAGACCACGAAGGCTATGGCGAGCTGCTGCGTCAGGTAGGCGAAGTGCCTCACCAGAGCTGTCTGGTGCTGACCAGTCGCGAGAAGCCTCAAACAGTTGCCCAGTTGGAAGGAGAAACTCTACCGGTGCGCTCGTTTGCCCTATCCGGCTTGCCCTCTGCCGACACCGATCACCTATTTAACGCAGTTGGCCTTTCCCCCTCGCCTCCCGGTCGATATCGACTGATGGCCACCTACAGCGGCAATCCGCTGGCGCTAAAAATTGTCGCCACCTCAATTCGGGAACTGTTTGGGGGAGATGTCGAAGCTTTTTTGGGTGAAGAGGCTACGGTTTTTAATGGCATTCGCCGGTTGTTAGACCAGCAATATCAGCGCCTCACCCGGTTGGAAAAACAGGTGATGCTGTGGCTGACCCTGAATCGGGAATGGGTGACGATTGCCGAGCTACAGGCAGACTTAGTTCCGCCAGTGCCCAAGCATCGACTGTTGGAAACGCTGGAGTCTTTGTCTCGGCGCAGCCTGATTGAGCAAAAAAATGCCCAGTTTACCCAACAACCTGTGGTCATGGAGTACGTGAGCGAGCTGTTGATCGAACAGGTTTGTGAAGAAATTAGTAAAATTACAACAGATGATGACACGCGGCCCCTTTCCCTTCCCACTTTTAACGCCTGCGCCCTGATCAAAGCGACCGCTAAAGACTACGTTCGTGAAAGTCAAGTTCGTCTGATTTTGCAGCCCATTGCCCAACATCTGCGCGATCGCTTCAGCTCAAAGCCTGCCCTAGAGCAGCAAATGCTTCAAATTCTCAGGCTGCTGAGGCAATCAAACCCCCGGTTATCCGGCTACGCATCCGGAAATCTGATCAACTTGATCACCTATCTTCAGCTAGACCCCACCGGCTACGATTTTTCCCAGCTAACTATTCGGCAAGCCTACCTGCAAAATACGGCGCTGCACCGCGTTGATTTAGCTCATAGCCATCTGATTGCCTGTCGATTTGCCCAGCCTGTGAGTATTCCACTCTCTACAGCGCTGAGCCCTGACGGCGATCGCGTGGCAATTGGCAGTGAAGATGGCAGCATTCGACTCTGGCAAGTCTCTACCGGGCAGCCTTTGCTGACGATCCAAGCCCAGGACACCTTTATCTTTACCCTCCGCTTCAGCCCTGATGGCAAAACTCTGGTCAGCGGTAGCCTGGACTGTACCCTCAAAGTTTGGGACGTGACTACCGGGCAATGCCTTCAGTCTTGGACGCTGGACGGCCCGGTGTGGTCGGTAGCCTTCAGCCCTGAGGGTCAGTGGCTAGCAATTGGGCTGGCCGATCGCGATCGCAAAATTTACCTCTGGGAATGGCCTACGGGAAAATGTTTGAAAACCCTCACTGGCCACAGCGGACAGGCTAGTGCGCTGCTCTTTATCCCAGCAGCGGTAGCAGAAGCTAATGGTTCGAGCGATCGCCTATCGAGCTGGCGGCTGGTCAGCGGCAGCCACGACGCTACCTTAAGAATTTGGGATTTAGATCAGGGCACCTGCCTGAAAACCTTGAGCGATCACACCGGATTGATATTTTCAGTTCGCCTGCATCCCCAGGGCGATCGCTTTGCAACCGCCAGCTATGACCGCACCATCAAGCTCTGGGATCTAACCGGGGAATGCGCTCAAACCCTGACAGGTCACGCGGCTGAAGTGATCAGCGTCGATTTCAGCGCAGACGGGCGACTCATCGCCAGCGCCAGTTGCGACCACACCATTCGCCTTTGGGATACAGCCAGCGGGCAGTGTTTGCACGTATTGCAAGACCATCGCGATCAGGTTTGGTCGGCCTCCTTTGTCTGGTCATCCACTCAGGGGCCTGCTCAAGCTGCTGCTGGTACAAACCGTCAAACGCTGGTGAGTACGAGTTTCGACCAAACAATTCGGATGTGGCAAATCTACCGTCCATCACGTCCTGCCAGTCGTGAGCATACTGCCTCCACGATTGGTGCGATCGCTAGCCACTGCATTCGAACCATTCAGGGCACCTCCACCGGCATTCGCTGTATCGCCGCTCATCCGGATGGAACCTGGCTGGCGAGCGGCGGCTCTGGTGCTCAAATTCAGCTTTGGAACGCCGCCGGGCAGATGGTCAAAACCCTTGAGGGCCATACGGCTAGCCTCTTGAAAGTGGCCTTTCATCCCGATGGAAAGCTACTGGCCAGCGGTAGCTTTAACGGTGAAGTTAAGCTGTGGGATATTGACAGCGGGCGTTGTCTCCATACCCTGCTGAAAAACCAGACCTGGATTCAAGCTCTGGACTTTAGCTGCCACGGCTATTTGATTGGCGGCAGCAGCTCCGATGCAGTGATTCGAGTGTGGAACAGCCAGACGGGAGAATGCCATAAAAGCATTGCCCTCGCGCCCGATGAGTATATCGTTGGGCTGGCGGTTCATCCTCAAGGGCATTACTGTATCGGCGTTGGCAATGATGATCGCCTGACCTGGTGGGACTTGGAGACAGGAGCCTGTATGCGAGCATTGCCCTCAGGGCACAAGGGTCATCACTGGTCGATTGCCTTCCATCCCGAGGGGCAGGCTTTTGCGAGTATCGGCACCGACTCTGTGGTCAAGCTCCGCAACGCCGAATCAGGCGAATGCTACGCCAATCTAGAAGGACACACTGGCTGTTACGGGGCGCTAGCCTTCAGTCCCGATGGAACCATTCTGGCAACGGGTCGCAGCGATCGCACCATTCGCCTGTGGGAATTTGCCACCGGACGCTGCTTAAACGTCCTGGAAGGCCATACCAGCGGCATTACTTCGGTAGCCTTTTGCACGCTGCCCTTCACCAGCGCCTCAGCCACCTCTCCTACCCCTCAGTGCATTCTCGCCAGCGGCAGCTTTGACGAAACGATCCGCCTATGGGATGTGCAAACCGGCGAGTGCTTGCAAGTGCTGCGGCCCGACCGCCTTTATGAAGGCATGAACATCACCGGGCTGACTGGATTGACGGCAGGGGCGATCGCAACGCTAAAAAGCCTGGGTGCTGTAGAACACTAAATTGCAACTCAGCGGTGGCTATTGGGTTACTCGGATTACCAATCAGGATGAGGCAAATTTAGCGCTGCCACGAGGGAGTCGAGGTAGGGCACAAACGTCTCAAAGTCGGCCAGTTCTTCGAAGGTTCCGGTCTCAGCGGGCGGGTCGAAACTGGTGGTGATGTTATAGACGTAACGGCTTCCATCAAAGGCCATGTAGCTGAGATAGCGCTCTTGAACCTCGCCGGTTTTAGTGACCCGCGAAAAGCCATAGACCAGCCCTGGCAAACGGCCTACCGGGACTTCTGCGGGCTCCTCGGCTAAGAATGCGGCCCGGGTGCCGTAAGTCGCTAATCGGTCGGTGCGAATGGTTTCGTAGTAGTCAGCGATGCTGGCTTTGAGGGCGGTCAGTACTTGGGCGCGATCGCTCGGGTTGTCGTAGGTCAGCAGTCCGGGCACCAGTCCTGATCTAGAAAGCTCGCTTTGCAGATCGGGCAACTGTTCCAGATCCCACCGTTGCAGTTCTACGGTGCCGATGCGTTGCCCTTGCTTGGTTACACACAGGAAGGACTGCGTCGGTTCACAGGCTTGCACTTGCCAGCCCTTGGGCAGGGGGAGTTTCGGCTAAGAACCTATCCGGAAAATAGTAGGAGCTTTCGCCCGATAATCAGACAAGCCACAATCTGAACAAATCCCAAGTAAGACAAAGATGACTTGGCCCAACGAATCAACACCCCTCGAAACCGATTGAACCAGGCATGT
>JBBQAC010000306.1:0-4661 GCA_038315915.1 Phormidesmidales cyanobacterium | reverse complement strand
TGAGCCCAGCCCAATAGAAATCATCACTTGATTAGAAGACGCCTCTGTAAACTTGCGCTTCACTTCCTTCAGATAGGCACCCACTGCCGCTTTCCCGCGCTGTACGGCTGAGACCTGAAGCTCTGGAAAATAGTAGACGATATCACCCGTAGGACTGACTTCTGGCTGACCATTGAATCGGCTCAGCACTGGCAGCATGTAATCTTCATACTCCTTATTCCAGCCCTCGCCCAGATTGTCCAGGTAGGGCGCGACCTGCTCAGCGGTAATCGCCCCGCCATTGTTACTGATGACGTTACCAATGGTGCGCCACCGCCGCTCTTCCAGGTCGGCGTTCGGATCGCCATCGCCAAACAGGAAGGAAAAGATAGCCTCAAAAAAGTTTAGCTTTTCGCTCGGTCTGCGGGCTGGGGCAGTCCCACCGCTGTAACCATATTGTCTGCGCCTGCCATACCGGGGGCTAAACAGCCAAAAGATATCGGTCGGGAAGAAAAAGAAGCCGCCGCCGAAGCCGCCGCCGCGCCGATTATCGCGATCGCCTCCACCCTGACTGCTCGCCGCAATCATCAGCGCAAAAATCGCAATGAAAATAATTGCAATCGAGACCAGCAGCATCACCCCGAAAGACAGGCGAATAATGTAGAACACGACCTGCCAGACCTTTTCAACCATGGCTTGCAGGCGCAACTGCCAGTACTTATTGCGCAGTATCCCCTGAAAATTTCGGGGGAATTCGTAGGCAATTTCGCCTGAGTCAGACACCTGCATATGCCCTTGTGTTTCTGAGGCGAGGGCCAGTAGTCCTTGCTGAGCGATCTCAACCTTTAATCCAGCTTGAGCCGCGACATCCCCTACCGTTACCCGGTAATCGAGGGACTCGACCGCCCGCATTACTTCTTTGTTTAGTTCCATAGCCTTTGGCCTCAGATGCTTGCTGGCTCTCTGATACAACCTACTCAAGCGCTAGTATTTTATCCGCTTCTCCAGTATAAGAGCCAGATCGAAAGGTAGCAGGCTAAGAAGGTGCGGGTTTCTCCCAAAGCGATCGCCCAAAAGCATACGGCGCAAACACAAACGCCGACGACTCATATAGAATCATCGGCGTTAAGCAAATCATATGAAATGACGCAGCTACTAAGAGTCGAAACATTAGAGCTGAGACGTGCGACCCAAAATTTGGTCTTTGAGCGCGTTCATTTCGCTGGCAAGTTCACTGCGGTTGGAGGCTTTGAGCAGGTATCGGTAGATAAACCAGCCGCTATAAATCAGGCCGATCAGCTCAAATAAGGGCGCTAGAACGGGTACGTCATTGATGGCATCTAAAACGGCCAGCGTCAGCTTTACCGACAGGAACGCGCCAAAAAAGAGGCCCAAAGCTATCAACGGACGCTTGTATTCTCTGACAAATTCGCCGAAGTATTTGTCCAGTTCACCCAGCTTGTCAACCATTTGAGCGGTGACTCGCTTCACCGTCTCTACGGTTTCTGCCGTGGGCGTTTCCCCAGTGAGCGGTTCATTGACGGGTATTTCAGTATTGGTCTCGGTGTAGACTTTGTCGTCTTCAAGTTCAGTAGCCATAGCAGTTCCATAGGATTAACAACATCAAGCAGTTACTTTGCGCTCTCCAACTGCTGTTTGAGCCGATAGTAATAGAGCGTTGACCCCATAAAATTTAGAGTACTGCTCTATTGCGGCTGACGAGCGAAGAGACCGAACGGCAAAGTATAAATTAAGGCATCATAATAGCGCCTTCACCGCAGGGTGACTAGGGTAAATAGAGAGAGTCCTAAGGCTATTTACCTATTCTTATTGTACTATTTTTTGTACTATCTCAGTATTCGACCATAAATTTCTATCAACTGAGCGTCTGCCCAGAACCGATGGCAAAAAATGTGACGCTTTGCGAGTAAACCGCTCAGCGATGTCCGTTTTACTAAACTAGAAGTAACCGAATTTGAGGAGTGGCCCCATAGAGAAACTGTACGGTGAGTTGAAAGGACTGAAAACCAGTCAGATCAAAGAACTCACAAGAATTTATCACCAGCGCCTGCCGGTTGACCGAGTGACGACGCCAGAATTTGCGCAGCGATTGGCGGCGATCAGTACCGATATCAATCAGGCCGTATGCGCTTATGTAGATCGGCGCGGACATGTGATTCGAGTGGGGGTGGGCAGTCCTCACAAGACGCAAATTCCGGTGTTAGAGCTGCCTCGCTATGGCGCAGAGCGACTGTGTGGGATTCGCTGCATTGCCACTCAGCTCAAAATTGAGCCGCCCAGCCACAGCGTACTCACGGCCATGGCAATTCAAAGGCTCGATGCGATCGCTCTCCTCACCCTCACCGGCACTGGCTTCAAGCGCAAAGGCGGCGGCGCGACTGGCTACATTCGCGAAGGCTATCTGGCCCACTTAGTACCTCACCCGGAAGTGCAGTGGTCTGTCTCTGAACCGCTCACCCTGGAAGAAATCGACGAGCAAGACTTTCTTGACCTAGCCGAAGGGTTGGAGGAAGAGTTTCGACGGGTGTTTGTCGCGCAGCAGGTGGACAGCGATCGCGAACGAGTCCTTGTGATCGGTCTGATGACTGACAAAATGGACGAGGCGACGTTTCGCAATGGGCTAGAGGAAGTGGCGCGGCTGGTGGAGACCGCCGGGGGCGATGTTCTGCAAACGATGATTCAGAAGCGATCGCGCCCCCACCCCCAAACCGTCATCGGCGCAGGTAAAGTAGACGATATTGCCCTGGCCGTCCAGACTTTTGGCGCAAACTTAGTCGTCTTCAACCGCGACCTTTCCCCCGGCCAAATTCGCAATCTAGAAGCGCGGATCGGAGTGCGAGTAGTGGATCGCACCGAACTGATTTTAGACATCTTCGCGCAGCGGGCTAAGTCAGGCGCAGGTAAGCTCCAGGTCGAACTGGCCCAGCTAGAGTATCAGCTCCCCCGGCTGACCGGACGCGGTCGGGCAATGTCCCGGCTCGGCGGCGGGATCGGCACCCGTGGCCCTGGTGAAACTAAGCTAGAAACCGAACGACGGGTGATTCAAAAGCGCATCAGTCGTCTGCAAACTGAGGTAAATGGCATTCAGGCGCACCGGGGCAGACTGCGCCAACGCCGCCAGCATCATTCGGTGCCGTCAGTCGCGATTATCGGCTACACCAACGCGGGCAAGTCCACGCTACTCAACCGCCTGACAGACTCGGAAGTGTACGCCGCCGACCAGCTCTTTGCCACGCTCGACCCGACCACTCGCCGGATTGCCATTCCCGATGGTGAGACGCATGAGGTGCGATCGCTCGTCCTCACCGACACCGTTGGCTTCATTCAAGACCTGCCACCCGCGCTGATGGATGCCTTCCGCGCCACGCTGGAAGAAGTGACCGAAGCCGACGCGCTGATTCACGTAGTTGATGCGGCTCATCCGGCGTGGCAGGCACATATTCACTCAGTGATGGGACTGCTGGGCAAAATGCCGATTGCCCCGGGGCCGATTTTGCTGGTGTTCAATAAGCTCGATCAGGCGGATACAGACGCCCTAGAACTGGCGAAAGATGAATACCCTCAGGCAGTCTTCATCTCAGCGGCGAATAATCTGGGCTTGGATACGCTCAGGCAAAAAGTCCTTCAGCTCGTAGACTATGCGGTCGCGAGCTGATCGGCAGTGAGCATGCCCATCAAAATTTCCATGACATCCTGTAAGTCTTCTGGAATAGGGTAAAGCGAGGTATCTTGTGTAATCCTCTGCTGATCTACATCGAAAAAACCGAATACCCAGGCATTTCCAATGGTGACTGCTCCGTAGAGTATTTTTTGCGTCGTTTCTACGCGAGAGAGCGCAATCAGCTCAACTGCTAGCTGAGTAAACCCACGGGTAAGATCGTCATTCTTCGCTTCTATCACCAGCAAGCTGCGCTCTCCTCTGAGCAGATAGTCCAGTTTTCCTTTGAGCTGCTCATTGACCGTGAGCAAGTATTCGATTCGGAGCTGGCTGCCAGACAGCCGTGCTACTCGGGTAAGCACCGGGGCGACCAGTATTTCTCTGCGGGCAGTTTCACTAGAGAGAAGCACAAGTCGCAAATCACTGTTTAAATCTTCCTTGAGCGGATTCACTATACTCGAAGGCACTTCCGACCTGGGTAAAGACAGCTTCTGTGCACTGAAGCTCACTCCAAATTCAGAAAGAATCTCGTCTATTTCATAGGGCATCTCGAAATATGAGCGAAAGGTATAAGACTTACCTTCTTCCAAGAGATTCAAGCGAGACATGGCAGCGTTCTCTATCGCGATTGCTTCTCAAGTCTATTCTCTATCGCCTGGGTACGCTATAGTCGCCTGAGGTCGCAGGTTCTTCGTCTCTAACGGCGGGCTGCTCGAAGCCGGAGAGGCGGGCGAGCTTGCCTAGTGTCTGTACGCCTGAGTAGCGATCGCCCCCAATCACCCAGGTCGGATAAACTTCTACGCCCGCCGCCTGACAGTCCTCTGGCTGAGCGCTGTAGCCTTCTGCGTCGCACTCCACATAGGGAACACTGTTCATTGCACTGGCAAAGGCGTCTTTTTGGGCTGCGCTATAGGGACACCAGTACGCCCCGTATAGCTTGGCACCGCTCTCAGTAAGATGCTCAGCAAGCCGAATTTCGTAGGAGTTGGGCAAAGCGCTACAG
>JBBQAC010000256.1:0-6111 GCA_038315915.1 Phormidesmidales cyanobacterium | reverse complement strand
GCGTCAGTCGCGGAGGCTCAGGTGGTTAGGAGGCGAGGAGTGAGTATCTCAGAACTGTTCAGACAGGGTGGCATCGCCATGTGGCCGCTGCTCTTCCTGTCAATTTTGGCCTTGGGCACCATCATCGAGCGGATCTGGTTCTGGTCTAAAATTTTGACCCGCGAGCGCGAAGTTGCTGGTCGCGTTTTAGAAGCCGCCCGACGCGAATGGTCGGCAGCAACCACCATTTCCCAAAGGGCAAACCAGCTCCCGATGGGCCGCTTTCTATTTTCGGCGCTCAAGCTGAAAGACCAGGAACCAGAAGTCTTTCGGCTAGCGTTGGAAACCTCGGCCAACGAGGAACTGGCCATCATGCGCCGGGGTGAAAAAGTCCTGGAAGCCGTGATTGCCTTGTCGCCGCTGCTGGGTTTGCTCGGTACGGTCGTTGGCCTGATCAACTCACTCGGCTCAATTGATCTCAACACCTTAGGTGTAGGAGATGCCACCGCCGGAACAGCGTTAGGCATCGGCGAGGCGCTGATTAGCACCGCTGCTGGCTTGATTATTGCCATCGTCAGTCTGGCCTTTTACCGGTTGTTCCAGGGATTTGTCTTCGGGCAGGCCAAGGTATTTCAGCTTTCCGGCAACGAGCTAGAGCTGCTGTACCGGCAAGCCTGGGCCTACACCAGTGGCAGGCCTAGCGCCCTCAGTGAAAACATGAAAAACGCGCCGCCTTCGCCCACCATTGACAACGCGCCGCCGCCGCCGCCGCCGCCCAGCAAGCCCTCAACTTTCTAAAAAAGTGACTTTATGAAGCTTGACCTCGACAATCGACAGTCGGACGTGCAGATCGAAATTCTGCCGATGATCGACGTGATTTTCTGCATTTTGACCTTTTTTATTCTGGCAGCGGTAGGGCTGACCCGGCAGCAGGCGATCGCCCTGGATTTGCCCGCCGTCAACAACAGTTCGCCCGTTGAGGGCAATTGCCGCGATCGCCTCTATGTCAGTGTCGATAGCGCCGGTCAGGTCTACGTCGACAAAAGCGCCGTGCCTCTCGGCCTGCTGTACGACGTATTAGTGCAGCATCAGCAGATTGCCCCCAACGGCACTATTGTGCTGTATGCCTCCCGCAGCGCCCGCTACGAAGACGTGATCAAAGTACTGGACTTGCTGCGCTCAGTGGGCGGCGATCGCGTGGCCCTCGCCACCCTCCCGACCGACGCCTCTCTAGACCCTACCCAAGGAAACAGCCAGTCGCTAGACGATCTGCTCGGCGGACAGCAGACACCCGGACAGGAGATCCCCGGCCAAGAACTGCCCGGACAGGAATTGCCCGGTTCGCCTGCACCAGGACTTCCCAGCGACGGCGAATTTGGCCGTCCGCAGATACCTACCGGCAGCGATCCATCTGGGTTAGAAGGACTTCCGCCCATCAACACCTCACCGCCCGTCGCGCCCTCACCCTCTTCCCCGGCCCCCGCTTCACCGTAAGGCGTGCCGAGCTGCGATTAGCGCAACAGCCTCAGGCCAAATCCCGTCCAAATCTCTCCTCGTCAAACCAGTACCCTTCTCCCAAAAAGCTAACCAGCCGCCTCGTATCGTCCTCCGCCGTTTTCAAACAGGTAGAGGCTCCTGGCGAAGGTGTGATATTAAACAAGATATTTCTCCCCAATATCTTTGCCTCACCCATCTCTAGCTTGTGCGATCGCAAGTTCACAATCTGAGGCCGAATGCCGCCGTAGCCCTTAGCAAACGTCAGCTCGCTCAGCTTAATCGCTGGCACAATCTTCCTCACCTCGCGAATAAAAAACAATCTGCCGATCACCGGCAGGTCATAAATAAAATTCATCACCATATACCAAAAGATCGTCAGGTCGCTCAAAATCGCCAAAAAGCTCCTAACCGCATCCAGGCTGAGCCCTGCCGTCTTAAAATATTCCAAAACCGTCCCGTATCGGTGCCGCTCCAGCATGGGCAGCACTTTCGCCGTCGGCCCAAATCGAGTCTTACTCGCATCGTGCACCTCCGGGTCGCCGTGAATTGCCGCAAACGGTAGCTTGGCCATTTGCACCATATACACTTTGCCCTTCAGCAGCGCTGGCGCGAAGTAAAAGCTGCCCGCCGCGCTGAGCAAAGCATAGTCCTGCCCGTAGCCCAGCCTTTTGGCAAAGAGCAAACTGTGCGCCCCGCTAGTAACCGCGACCGCCCTGGCCAAAATTGTCTGGCCATTCACCCGAACAGCATAGTGATCGCCTTTCTCCTCAATTGAGTGAACCTGAGTGCTCATCATCAGGTCAATCGACCTGCCCGACTCTTCACTGGCTTGCTCAAGCGCTTTCGTGACGAACGACTGAGAGAGCTTTTGATAATCGACCGCATAGCCATCCGGCGTAGAGAGGGCGAGCAGTTCTTCATCCTCACTTCGGCCTTCGGTGACGTGAGGTTCTAAGGTGGCAATTTCCTTCCGGTCAATCAAACGCAGCGCTGGGAAAAGGGTTTTGAATTCGTGATAGCGATCGCGCAAAAAATCCGCCTCTTCTTCCCCCACTGCCAGCACCATCTTGTGAAACAGCGTATAAATTTTCTGATTCGGGTCGTGCTTCAGCAAATAGTGCTTCACCATCGTCGCCGCCCGATTGACCTTAGTAGCCTTTTCCAGCGAATAGTTCGTTTCAATATCGCCAAAGTGCAGCGTCTGGCTGTTGCTCGTATGCTTGGAGTTCACTAAAGCAACTTCGTCATTTTTCTCGATTAGCGCAATTTTTCCCACGTTAGTATAGCAGCTCAAACTATAGAGCAAGGCCGTTCCACACACCCCGCCACCTACTATCACAACGTCGTATATGTCCCTTGGTATTTCTTCTTTCACAGTTTCTTTCACAGTGAGTTCTTTTATTCTAGTGAGCGTATGCAGTCCTCAGTATAGCTTTCACGCCACTTCTGTACGGCTGCTGTCAGAGCCCACTGTGAGGGAGTCGTGACCATCCCCACCGCGCTTCATTGTCATCCGGTGACGTCACAAAGCCAGCTCAGAGATGGCATACTAAAAGCGATCAACGCGCTTTCAGGGTTCTTTTAGTTATGCCGCTTAATCGTCGTCGCTTTGTCCTCCTAGGCGGACTCACACTCGGCGCTGCCAGCGCGGGTGCCCTTTCCTGTAGTCGCTCTACCGCCCAATCTGTCGCCCAGTCTACCGACTCACTCGTGGTTGCGTCCTCCGCTCAAGCCCCAACGCCACCACCAAGCCAGCGAGTAGCCGTCGGCCCCAGCGGTCTATTTGCCCCTGAGCGCGGCGATATTCGTCTGGCTGTCATCAGCGACCTCAACAGCGCCTACGGTGCGACCACCTACCGACGAGAAGTGACCGAAGGCATTAGTATGCTCCCCGACTGGCAGCCAGATATTGTCATCTGCGGTGGCGATATGGTCGCAGGCCAAAGCATCAGCCTATCCGAAAGCGAAATTCAGGCAATGTGGACCGCTTTCGACGCGCAGATTCTCTCTCCAATTCGCACAGCCGGTCTCCCCTTTGCCCTCACCATCGGCAATCACGACGCCTCCAGCTACCAGGACAACGGTAAATTTCTCTACGTGTTAGACCGTCAGGAAACTGCCAAATACTGGGAAGGGCATCAGAGCGACACCGATCTCACCTTTGTTGAGGCGGGCGGCTTTCCCTTTTACTACAGCTTCAAGCAAAACGACATTTTCTATCTAACTTGGGACGCCTCTTCGGCCAACGTGCCCCCCGAGCAAATTGCCTGGGCTGAGCGTGCCCTGGCTAGCCCCGAAGCCCAAAGTGCCAAGCTGCGAATTGTACTGGGCCATTTACCGATGTATGCAGTCTCACAGAGACGCGATCGCCCCGGCGAATACCTCAACCAGGCCGACGAACTGCGACAGCTCATGGAGCGTCACAACGTTCACACCTACATCAGCGGCCACCACCACGCCTACTTCCCCGGCAAAGTCGGCGCTATCAACACCCTCAACCTGGGCGCACTCGGCAGCGGCCCCAAATCTCTGCTAGCGACCACCACCGCCCCCTTCCAAACCCTCACCATCATGGATGTCTTTTTAGACACCGCCAGCACCGTTTACACCACTTACAACATGAACACAAAGCAAGTGGTCGATCCTCAGTTGCTGCCCCGCCAAATCGTCGGCCCCAATGGCCGCGAACTGCGGCAAGATGTCGCCATGGCTGACCTCACGCCCGAGGAACAGGCCCAGCCCTACGTACCCAGCCAGACGTAGATTGAGAAGTATCCTACGGGCTATTAAGGCGTCGCCATCGGCGCAAACACAGTTAGTCCTTTGGGAATGCACTCAAAGGCGACTGGAGTGGTGCCGATAATTTCGCCATCAACCACCACTTTTTGGGGCGGATTGGTGGTGACTGTGAGTGAGGGTACCCGCAAGCTGAGGATGTCTTCGTTTTGAGTGGGGCGCTTGGCTAAAGCGGCGGTGAAGAGGTCGGCGATCGCCCCCATCCCCTGCAACCTGGCCCCTAGCCCTTGCGCTTCCACCGGCGTCAGACCAATCGTGACATCCAGTAAGCCGTCATCGCAAAGCACTTCACCAAAGCCCTGAGCCATCACTGAAGTTGGCGGCGCAGCATTCGCGACAGTAATCGCCCCACACTGAAACGTGCTGATCTGCCCGTCAATCTCTATCTCGGCGTCGAAGACTTCCTGGTCGGCAAGCTGCTGCATCCCCGCCACAATATAGGCCAAAATACCAAAGCGATTTTTCATCTCCCGGTTGGCCCGCTCTACCGTTTCCGCTTCAAAGCCAATGCCTGCTAAGAGCACCATCGGCGCACCGTTGCAGGTCGCGACATCTACCTGCTTGGTGGTTCCCGCTAAGATAGTGTCGCAAGCATCTCGTAAGTTAGTTGGAATGCCCAGCGCGACCGAAAAGGCATTGGCCGTGCCGCGCGGGATCACACCTAATGGAATATCTGTCTGCATCACAGCTTCAGCCACGGCAGAGACGGTGCCATCTCCCCCAGAGGCAATCACCAGATCGGCCCCGGCTGTAATCGCTTCTAGCGCCTGCTGCCCTGGCTCAACGCCCGCCTCTGTGAAAATCACATTGGTCTGAATGAGCGGCTCCAGCATCTTCAAAATCAGCTTCAGATCCTGATCGGGATTTCCCTGCCCCGACACTGGATTGAAGATCAGATGAGCCACCCGGCTTTTCTCTAAAGAAAGCACGATGGTTCGAGCAGTTGCCAGATTGGTTGCCAGAGGCACATCGTGAAGCTGACAGACGCGCACCATCGTGCCCACATCGGTAATGCTATGGCTGGCATAGAGCGAATCCGTCAAAAAAATAACGGCGGCAATCTCACCTTCTACAACCCGGGCCGCAATTTGAATGTCGCCGCCCAGATCTCCCGGCGACAAACACTCCACCGTCAGACCGGTGTTCTGGTTCAAATAGTTGCCGGTGGTTTCCGTCGCAATGAGCTGGTAGCGAGAAAGCAACTTTGTATGGTCTTGAGCAAAGGCGACTAGCGCTTCTTTCTGACTGTCGTGGGCAATAAGCGCCAGGGTTGTAGGCATAGGTTATTTCATCTTTATTTCTATTTTTGCCTTCGCCGGTAGCCGACCGAAAAAGCCAGTCATGAGTCGTAATATCAGGCGCTTGAGCGGGCGGAATCCGTCGAGCACCCAAATGCCTGCGCGCCGGGCAATCATCAGTGGCCAAAAGCAGTTAGAAAAAGATCGATTGAGCACATCAGTGAGGCTAAGAGTAAACCAGTTCTCGGTTTTGCGCCAGCGTTCGTAGCGCTTGAGGACGGCGATCGCACCAAAGTCTTCCTCTTTTTGGGCGGCCTGCTGAATGATTTCAGCTAGCGCGATCGCATCGCGAATACCCATATTCAATCCCTGTCCGCCGACCGGATGGCAGCAGTGTGCCGCATCGCCAATCAGGGCCACGCCGGAACGCACATATGAATGACTCTGCATGAGCTGTACTGGAAACATTCGGGGCTCATTCACCAGCTTTAAACGGCCCATTTGATTCCCATACCGGGCCTGCAATTCTGCTAAAAACTGGTCTTTCGGCAGCGCTAGCATGGCCTTGGCTTCGGCGTGAGGAGCTGTCCAGACAATCTGG
>JBBQAC010000245.1:0-6518 GCA_038315915.1 Phormidesmidales cyanobacterium | reverse complement strand
GTGAAAAATCCTAAAAACTGGGGACTCGCCTTCCGATTGTCAAAGCGCGAGATTGAACCCGACGATTTCGCTACTATCGCAAAGGCCATGGGCGTGAGTCTCGGGTCTGATGATTGAAGCGATCGCACTGCCGCTTTATTGAGGTTTTTGGGCGATCGCAAAAAACGCCGTCATATCGTTCCAATAGTCTTCCTGAGTCGAAGCGCGCGAAACTACCGCTAGATACGTCCGCTTACACTGCTCCAGTTGATCTGCCGACCAGTCTACAGGTTGCAGCCCAAACGCACTATTAACGCTACCCAACCATACGCTCTCAGCATAATGACCAAAAGACACAGCTTCTAGCAAAGGAAGGACGTAATGTATAGTTCTACGGATTCTAGTGAAAATATCGTTGATGAGAATTATGGAAAGCTATTGCAATTAGTTCAACCCCGAAGAATACAAACCGAGCAAACCTATGAGAGATTCGTAACATTGCTAGAAGAACTTTTGGCAAAGGAAGAAGACGAAAGCTTGTCAGAGCAGGAAAGCCTTCTGATCGAGCTACTTGTCGTCATCGTCCAAGAATATGAAAGTCAAAACGTGAGTCTTCCCGCTTCCAGCCCGCTGGATATCTTGGCTCACTTGATGGATGCTCAGGGATTAAAGCAGTCCAATCTTGTCGGAGTCGTTGGCTCTAGCGGCATCGTGTCAGAAATTGTTAACGGAAAACGAGAGATTAGTAAGACGCAAGCGCGGAGTTTGGGCGAGCTTTTCAACGTGTCGTATAAGCTTTTTTTATAAGCCGGGTTCTAAATGAAATCTGCGACTTACCCACTACCCGAAGGTTATGTCTGAAATAAAACGACAGATTATTGCGCTGGGGGGTGGCGGCTTTTCGATGGAGTCCGACAACCGCCTGCTAGATCAGTACATATTGGCGCAGTCTCCTTGTCAGCAGCCGAAGATATGCTTTTTGCCAACGGCTAGTGGAGATAGCGATCGCTACATCACCCGATTTTATGAAGCGTTCAACCAGCTAGACTGCCACCCCTCTCATCTCAGCCTTTTTCGTCCACCCCAGGGTGGGCCTGCCTCGTTCTTGCAAAAGCAAGACATTATCTACGTCGGTGGAGGCTCTACCTTTAATATGCTAGCGATATGGCGAGCCTGGGAATTAGATAGAGTTCTCCGACAGTCGTGGGAGACTGGAACGCTACTCTGCGGGCTCAGCGCGGGCTCACTTTGTTGGTCTGAAGAAGGGCTTTCCGATTCGGTCATCCCAGGACAATAAGCCAAGCTTGAAGGGCTGGGATTTCTGCAAGGCAGCCACTGCCCGCATTATGACGGCGAAAGCGAGCGGCGTCCCATTTATCAGCAGAATATTGAATCCGGCAAGCTATCTCCCGGCATGGCGGCAGATGATGGCGTTGCCTTGCACTATAGTGGTCTGAACCTTGAGCAGATTGTTAGCTCGCGCCCACAGGCAAAGGCTTATCGAGTTTATCTAGAAGCCGAACAACTGCGGGAAGACGTTATTTCGCCACGCTATCTGGGCAAAGAAAAGTAGCGCGTAAGTCTTGCCTTTGTCACAATAATCTCAAATGTATTGCGAATTGTAGATTTCATCTTAAATCTCCGTTGCATTTGAAGTGCTTTTTCTCAAACTGAGGTGACAATTTAAAGATGTGACACTTTAAAAACACTATGCCTACAGACTTATTGACTGATGCCAGCCGTCGCCTGGAAAAAGCGGCCCAATACGCGCCGATTTCCGCAGATGCCACCGAGCGGCTGAAGTTCCCTAAAGCCAGTCTTAAGGTCGCTATTCCGGTACGGATGGACAATGGATCGCTGCGGGTGTTCGAGGGCTACCGGGTGCGCTACGACGATACACGCGGGCCAACTAAAGGCGGCATTCGCTTTCATCCCAAAGTCACGCTGGATGAGGTGCAGTCGCTCGCCTTTTGGATGACGTTTAAGTGTGCGGCAGTGAATTTGCCCTTTGGCGGTGCGAAGGGAGGGATCACGCTGAATCCAAAGGAACTTTCTAAGTTTGAACTGGAGCGGCTGAGTCGGGGATATATTGATGCGATCGCTCCCTTCATCGGCCCCGACCTCGACATCCCTGCCCCCGACGTGTACACCAACGCCATGATCATGGGCTGGATGATGGATCAGTACAGCATTATTAAAGGAAAGCGATCGCCTGCTGTAATCACCGGCAAACCCGTCAGCATGGGCGGTAGCTTGGGCCGTAATACCGCGACAGGTACCGGCGCTTTCTTTATTTTGCAAGCAATGATGGAAAAGTATGGCAAATCGCCCGCAGAAATGACGGTTGCGGTGCAGGGGTTTGGCAATGCGGGAAGTGCGATCGCCCGAAACCTCTTTGAAGCCGGTTACAAGGTAGTAGCCGTCAGCGACTCCAAAGGAGGCATTTACAACAGCGGCGGGCTTCACATTCCTGACATTCAACAGTTCAAACGAACCCATCACACGATGAAGGCAGTGTACTGCAAAGACAGCGTTTGCAGCATTGTTGAACATGACAACTTAACCAATGAAGAACTGCTGGCTTTGGATGTCGATATTCTCATCCCTGCTGCGCTAGAAAATCAAATCACTGCCGATAACGCGCATACCATTCAGGCCCGGTACATTTTTGAAGTGGCTAATGGCCCGGTCACCGCCGATGCCGACGCTATCTTAGAGAAAAACGGCATCTCTCTTTTTCCTGATATTCTCGTCAATGCGGGTGGGGTGATGGTCAGCCACTTTGAATGGGTGCAGAATCGTAGCGGCCTGTATTGGAAGCTTGATGAGGTGAACGCTCAGCTCAAGGCACGCATTACTCAAGAAGCGGAAACTATTTGGCAAATCGCTCACCATCACCAAATCTCTTTTAGAACAGCGGCTTATATGCACGCGCTCAGCCGCTTGAGCGAGGCTCTTGATGATCGCGGCACCCGTGACTACTACAAAAGCTAATGGAGCTGGGCAAGGCGAGTTTGCAAGTTCTCTAAACGCGCTTCAAAAGTCTTGTCGTCGCTGAGGTAGGAGTGCTTTTGAGAAATTCTCAACAGACTTTGGGCAATGAGCGCTGGATTCTCTAATAGAGCGTACTGCGTCGTTGATAGACCGCTCTCGACCGTCGCGCCAATCCAGTGTTGCGCTGCCACCAGTCCGGATCGAATTCCTCTGCCCCAGCGCGGATAGTCAGCCAATGGCGGCAGGCGGTAAGGGCGATAGGGCACATTCATCGACGCGCACCAGTCCTGCCACTTAAATGGATAAATTCTGGGTGTCGTGACTACTGGCATCCAGGGGACTCGCAGGGCATCCGCAGCGATCGCCCCGTGCATCGCCTCCGCCAACAGCAGTTCGCTCGTTCCAATCGCCTGTAAAACTTCCTCAATTGGCCAGCGCGGGTCGATATAGCGGATATTCGCTTGCAGGCAAATGCGCTGCCAGCTTTCGGCGGCGGGTGCGGCGCTGTGGATGTGGGGCATAAAGCTACAGCCCTGCCGAGATCCACTGGGAGCAAAGACCCTGGCGATCAGGATGCCGCCATCTGTGATAGCTTTTTCGGGCGGTAATCCGAGCTGTCGCGCTGAAAGCGGCCCCCGCACGCAGCAGATCTGCCATCTGTCAGGGATCTGCTTCAGCGGCTGTTCGTACCCGGCTCCCGTACTAAATACAATCAGCCGACTGTTCGCGCCGACACGCTCTGGCAGTCTGTCGTTGAGCAAGGTGCCCGTGCCGACAAAAACAGTGGAATCGGCTGAATCCTGCTCGTCCTGACTGAACAAGTCGGGGCGCAGCTTTGGCCATAGCCAGGGATTCAGCTCATCGCCAAAGTTGGGCTGATGATCGCCTCGCTGATAGTAAAACAGTTTCATTGCGATCGCCCTTTTGCGCCGTGAAAGCTTAGCATTTCAATTGCCCGTCTCAAATCATCCACTAAGATAGTATGGGAAACTAGTTCAAATTCACTACTGCCCCTTATCAAAACACCGGATTGAGGTAATGTCCGAAGCGCAGCTTGATCACATCGCTCCTACCGGTGAACCGTCACCGTCTGCTCGGCCTGCTCCGCCCAAACTGCGGCCTTACCAAATAAATTTGATCAACGATCTATACCGCGAACTCAACGAAGGGCATAAGAGAATCGCTATTATTGCGGGCACCGGAGCAGGCAAGACTATCATCAGCGGGCAAATTTGCGCTCATGCTGAGGAAGCCGGTAAGCGGCTAATGTTTCTGGTGCATTTGGACGTGCTGGTCGGCCAAACCTACGAAAAAATGAAGGCGTTTGGCTTACAGTGCGGCTTTATTAAAGCAGGCTGGGAAGAAAACCGCGACGCGCCCATTCAAATTGCCAGCATTCAGACCATGGCCAAGCGCCGCTGGTGGCACAAGTGGCCTGCCGACGTGGTGTTTTACGACGAGGGACACATTACGCTGTTCAGTCAGGTCGGCAAAAAGGTGATGCAAAAAACTCACAAAGATGCGGTGCATTTGGTGATGACGGCGACGCCTTTGCGGTTAGGGAAAGAACAGCTTGGAGATTATTTAGACACATTAGTCTCTTCTCCTGTGCCTGCCGACTTGCAAGAGATGGGCTATCTCTCGCGGATGAAGTACTACAGTATGCCCAGAGACAGCATGGCAAACTTAGAAGAAGTGCGCACGTCCAAAGGAGATTATGACGAGCGAGATTTGAAGAATGCTTGCGATCGCACCGAACTGATCGACAAGATTGTTGAAGAATGGCACCGCATCGGTCAGGGCAAGCGCACCATCGCCTTTTGCGTTGATATCGAACATGCCAACCACGTCGCCGAAGCCTTTCGGAAAGCGGGTATCGCTGCCGATACTGTCGATGGCAACACTGCTATTAAAGATCGCAAAAAGCTCTATCTCGCGTTGAAAACGGGGGAGCTGACAGTGCTCACCTCCTGCAACGTAATCAGCATCGGCTTCGACGAACCCAGCGTAGAAGTCGGCCTGATGCTGCGACCCACGCAATCGAGCGCCATGCACTTTCAGCAGCTCGGGCGGGTAATGCGCATTTCTCCTCACACTGGCAAAGCGCACGGCATCATTCTCGATCAGGCCGGTAACTTGCAGCGACTGGGCTTCCCAGAAGATGTAGAAGCCTACAGCCTGCCCACTCAGCAACAGTCTTCTGGCGGCGGCGGGGTAGCTCCCACCAAGCCCTGCCCCGTCTGCGGTCGGATTGTGCTGACCTTTATTGTCAAGTGCCCGGATTGCGCCCATCAGTGGGTGAGTGATCGCCCGGTCAATACAGAAGATATGGTCGAGATTTACTCTAACCAGCAGGCGCGGCAGATTCGCGATGTGCCGACCCTAATAGAGCTGTATCACAGTCATCGGCGGCGGGCCTTTAAGCGGGGCTATGCAACGACCTGGGCCGATAGAGCGTTTTATGAGCAGTGCGATCGCCTCCCCAATCCAAACTGGACTTTTGGCTCTCTGTATGGCGCTCGCCCGACCTGGGAAGAACAGCTTGTGATTGTCGACTACCTGCGCAAAAGCGCCCGTCGTATTGGCAAGGGCAGCGACTGGGTGATACAAGAATTTGAAAAAGAAGTCGGCTCCGGTACCTGGGAGAAAATCGCTCAATACGAGGGCTAGCGGAGTGCTGCTTATTCATTGTTCTCGAAAAGTTGCTATAGAATGGTATGCAGTGACGACTATTGTGATGCAGAGGAGCGTTATCGTATGCAGTCGATCCTAATCAGTCGCAAAGAGGTGGCACGACGTGCAAAGCAGCTATACGAGAGCGATATCCGCCGACAGGTAGAGGTGGAAGAAAACATCGGCAAGATGGTTATCATCGACATCGAAACTGGTAAATACGAGGTCGATGTGACCGGTGTGAAAGCAGCTTATAGGCTAAGAGCGGAGCATCCGTACGCTCGTCTTTTTGGCATTTGCATTGGCTACAATGTGGCCGCTTCTTTGGGTGGTGTGATGGAGCGTACCCACCTTTGATTTCCGGTACTGTAACTAATCGGCATGCAGTTGTCGCAGTGACTTTTCTCCTTCCAAATGGCTCCCGTTTTCCCATCGAATTCGTCATAGATACGGGCTGTACTGACTACCTGTGCTTACCAGCAGAGGCAGTAGCTTTGCTAGGGCTACCGTTTTCATACGATACTCCGGCAAACCTGGCAAATGATAGCGAGGTGCTGCTGGCCGTCCATGAAGCAATCATTCTTTGGGACGGTGAAGAACGACAGGTTCGTGTATGCGCTACAGGAAGGCGGCCTTTGATTGGGACTGCTCTACTAAGAGCCTATCCGAAAAGTCGGCCATGTTTGCAGTATAGATTTCGTATTTTGTCGAAAAAGTCCTCGTCTGAGGATGTGGAAATTTCGTCTATGAGAGTCGAGATTCCCGGTCACACAGAGAGTGCTGGAGATGTTCTCAATAGAGTAGTTCTACCGCTTTAGTTGAGGATGACCCGCTTGAGATCCGAACCACCGCCTTTGCCGACCCTATGGAAA
>JBBQAC010000054.1:0-20130 GCA_038315915.1 Phormidesmidales cyanobacterium | reverse complement strand
TGAGCGATCGCACAGTCACAGGTCGCCGCCGTCCCCCATACCCGATCCTGAGCCTCTGGCCGGTTGAGCAGCTTACCGATAAAGCTTTTGCGCGAAGTCCCCACCAAAATCGGACAGTTCAAAGCCTGTAGCTTCTCCAGCTCACGCAAAATGGTGATATTTTGGGCCACGGTTTTAGCAAAGCCAATGCCAGGATCGACCGCAATATTTTGAGGATTCACACCCGCTGAGATCGCCCGATCTGCCTGCTGCGCCAAAAAGCTGACGATTTCGCCCAGCAGATCGTCGTAGTCGGTCATCTGCTGCATGGTTTCGGGCGTTCCGCGCAGGTGCATAAGTATCAGCGGCGCATCGAACTGAGCCGCCACCTGAAAGATTCCGGGATCAAACGTACCGCCAGAAATGTCGTTAATGATGTCAGCGCCCGCTTCTAGCGCGAGTCGGGCGACCTCGGCGCGAGTCGTATCGACAGAGAGAGGAATGTCTCTAAGCCCACTATGGCTGGCCGCGCGAATGGCTTTGATCACGGGGAGAACGCGATCGCACTCTGCCTCCACCGAAACTGCCTGCGCCCCCGGTCGGCTCGACTGCCCGCCAATATCGAGAATGTCCATCTCTGCTTCTACGAGGGTTTGGGCCTGAGCGATCGCAGTTTCTACCGTGTCAAACTGTCCGCCATCGCTGAAGCTATCGGGCGTTACATTCAGCACACCCATGAGATAGGTGCGGCTACCCCAGTCGAAGCGATGATCTCGGATTTGCCAGGGCGAGACGACGGCAGTCTGAGATTCTGCGATAAACAGCCGGGCTAAGCGATCATAGGTGCCGGGGCCGAGGTATTCGGGGTGTGATCGCCCGCGCCCATACACCCACACCGGCCTACCGTCTTCTAAAATACGGATATCTTTGAACCAGCTTTTGAGCGATGGCCGCAGCGCATTTGCCTTTCCTAGCGCCTCCGTCCACTGGTCAAATTCCTGCTCAAACCCAGGCGTCACTACTCTAAAGGTCATGAATTCTGCTCGCGTTGCCAATACTGAAGCCTTTATTAAAACACCGATTTATACACCGCCAGAAGTGGCCAAAGCAGCCAAGCGCATATTGGTAAAACCGAATTTGGGCTATTCGGTGGGGCCACCAGTCACCGTGAGCATGGCCGTATTAGGCAAAGTTCTCCAGAGCCTCCGTGAGATAAATTCTACTGCCGAAATCCTAATCGTGGAAGGCGTTTGCTCGAAAATGTCTTTGGCTGCGATCGCTGAGCGCAACGGGTTACTGCCCCTGCTGAGTGAGGGCATCCGCCTGCTTGATGCCGACGCGCTAGAGTGCGTAGAATATCCCAACCAGTCACCTGCGCCCGTCCGCTTCAAAACGATGTGGGCTCCCAAGCTATTACAGGAGGTAGACTGCCGTATCTCTGTCGGCGCGTTCAAAAAGACGCATCTCAAGAGCCAGCCGCTGATCTCTGCCTCACTAAAAAATCTCTACGGTTTATTTCCTCGCGCTAAGTACAAAGCCCGCAGCCCAAACTCACGCGGTCAGCTTCACCGCCCTTCGGTACCGCTGGTATTGCAAGATGTTTATTTCACTATTGGTCATCTGTTTGACGGCGGAGTGGTAGACGCGACAACTAAGTTTGTGAGCCCGGATTGGAAGCCGGATAAGGGCAAAAATGTCGAAGTAGGCCAGATAATTTGGGGAAACGATTTGTTGAAGGTGGATCGGACAGCTTGTGAGGTTGGCGGAGAAGCGGAAGCAGACTACATAGCGCCGATTGAGGGGTTGCGCAGTCGGCTACTGTTTACGATGTACAAGGACGAGCCATAAATGTCTGAGCGGTTCCGTATAGCTTTCCATCCAGACCTGCTAGTTCGTGCTCTATATCTTCCAGTCGGCCAAGCTTGCTAGCCCACAAACCACTCGACAACTGGCGCGCAACATGCTGCGGTTTTCCGTCAGCCGTCACATAAACCCCGTCCATCTTGGAACCAGTAGTTTCAGAAATGCGTCATTAGCATTATGAATACGCTTGGATGGCAGAGAATTGAGATGCTAAGAGTGGATGTGGAGAAATGGGGTCAAAGTGCAGAGCAAATGAGACAGCTAGCTTTGAGTGCAGAGCATCCGCGTAGCCGAGAACGGCTGATGGCACTCTATGAAATCTGTGGCGGGAAGAGTGCCAGCCAAATCGGTCGCGAAAGTCAGCGCAATCCGCAAACGGTGATGGACTGGGTGCATCGCTATAACGAAGCATCGCCTCTGGCCCTGCTTCGTTATAGCGATGCACGGGGGGTCATCCCCCCCTTTGCCCGTCTTCGTCCAGCAGGCATTAGACAGCGTCATTCGTGACAGTCTGAAAACCGCTGCGAGTCCGCCTCAGCAGCGTCCAGCCGCTGCCGTTATTCGACCGCGCTGGACGCTGAAGCGGTTAGTCGGTTGGGTGAAGACGACGTTTGAAATTGACTGCTGTCGCGACACCTTGCGTAAAGTCCTCAAAGGGCTGGGCTTTTCCTGGAAGAAAGCCCGCAAGCTCCTGAACAAAGCGAACCCTGAGAAGCGGGCTGCCTTTCTAGAAAAGCTGGAAGGGCTGCTTGACGAGGCCCTTCACCAAAGGTCTCTGCTGGTCTATATCGATGAAGCGCATATTCACCTCGACACCGATGAGGGCTATGGCTGGTCGATTAAAGGGGAACGGTTTTGGGTCTCTTCCAGTTCCCTTGGCTTGAAGAAGGTCTCTTTCTACGGGCTCTACCTGTACGACTTAGCCCAAGTGCGGATCTTTCCTTACGAGGTCGTTAACCAACAGAGCGCTGTCGATGTGCTGGAACGCTTACGGGCTGAATTTCCTGGCTTGCCGATTAAGCTGGTTTGGGATGGCGTACCTTATCACCGTGCACTCTCTGTCCGTGATATCGCTCAAACCCTCGATATCGAGCTTCAGCCTTTACCCGCCTACAGCCCTGATTTTATGCCAGTCGAACACCTCTGGCACTGGCTCCGCGAAGACCTCACCTATCACACCTGTTACGACCAGACCGCTGAGCTAATTACTCAAATGGAACACTTTCAGGCCCGGCTCAATGATGAGCCGATCGCCCTCTCTCAGCGTTTGTGGGTCTCCACTCGGCTCGACCCTGAAATCAAAAACTCCGGTTCTCAACTTAGACGGGGGTTAAATGGCAAGTTTCTCAATATCGGTTTCTAAATTTCCGCTTTTGCAAACCGAGAAGCCGACGGTTTCGTAGGCTTTGACAAACGCTCCAACAGAAACTTCTCTGGGTGCGCCTTCTGGCCAGTAGTAATCGTCTTCTGGCAAAGGTGACCACCAGCGATCATCTTCCTCGATGGCCCAGGCAAGACAGTTGTAAGTTGGGGTATGCGGGCTAGTGATACGGTACTGTGTGCTTGCAAGATTGGGCCAGTCTTGCTCTAACTCAGCACTGATATCCATGTTCTTTGCCCCATTGCAGCCAAGCTTCGGCCATTTTGGGTAAGCGGCCTCTGTCAGCCGGTGAGATTGGATTTTCTCCTGTGATTGACCGCAATGCCCAGAACCAGTGATCGGGCTGTTCTTTGAGTGCCTTTAGGAGCAGCGGAATCGCGGGCTTACCCATGCCAATAATCTGCTGGTAGGCTTTGTTGAGCACAATATCGCTCATCAGAGACAGGTGCCGGGTTTCTTGCTTCCTCTGACCGGCAAGAGTTTGAAACTTCTTTGCTGGAGAGGATTCAGATGAGGTGTTGGTCGATAGCTCTGCTGACAGCGCCAGCAGACGTTCTTGGAAAAAAGCACTAGGGCTCGTCCCATCTTTGGTCAGTTGCTCCAGTAGTTCATCAGGAATGTCTAGTTTGATCCTGGCCATAAGTTTCAGGTGTTCAGAAGGCTTTAATTTTAGCGCGGGTTGTTTTGCCTGAGTTCAGAAATCATTCATTAGGCGGCAGAGAATTGAGTGAGTTTTCGATGCCTTGAGTCCACGGATGCTGGGGGCCGAGGGCGGACTGGGCGATCTCCAACGCCTCAGCATATAGATCTCTTGCTTTATGATATTTCCCTTTTTTCTGATAGAGAATGCCAAAATTCCATATGTCGTTCGCTACGGACGGATGGGTCTGACCTAATAACGATCTATCCATCGCTAGAGCTTCTATAAATAATGGTTCAGCTTTCTCATATCTTCTCTGATTAAGATAGAGTACAGCTAAATTATTTAGACTTTCAGCTATAGATGGATGGGGCTCACCGAAAAGCGTCTTTCTCATCTCCAAGGCTTTTAGAAACAAAAGTTCTGCCTCATGTTTCCCTTGGTCGCGGTACACCAACGCTAAGTTGTTTAAGCTAATAGCCAAATCTGGATGAATGCTTCCTAAAAACTTCTTATCCATCGCTACTACTCTTGTAAAGAGTTGCTCAGCTTTCTGATACTTTCCCTGCTCACGATATAGTAAAGCCAAATTATTCAATGTGGTCGCCAAATATGGATGAGCCTCGCCAAATAGCTGTTTCTCTATTGTCAAAGATTCTAAGTATAGTGGCTGAGCCGTTTCATATTTGCCTTGTTTACGATAAAGCTCGGCTAAATTATTCAGGCTTTTGGCTACATTTGAATGGATCTCGCCAAATCTTTTTTTAGCATGCTGTAAATCGGCTATGTACCATGGAAGTGCTAAGTCATAAATTCCTTGGCCCTGGTAAAATCGGCCAACGCCTTCAAATGGCTCCCATAGCTCTTCATCACTCAGACTGTCTACCCAATAGTTTCCTAACTCTTTTACATGAACAATAGTTTCTCTCACCTCATTTGCCTGGACAAGCGTGAGATGGTATTCTATGCTGTGCGCAATTTCTACGAGTACAGCATAGAATGATGATTTTATGGCATCACCCTGCTCGATTTGTTGATTGAGTTTCATCCGAAAAAACTCTTGAACAATCTGATGTAGCTGATAGAGATTGTCGCCCGCTCGCTTCAATAGACTGCGATGTAACAACCCATTATTCCTCGCCTTCCTCAGTTTCTTGGCATCCACTTCAGAAAAGCATTTCTCCACCAGCGACCAGGGAATTGGTGCCACTGCAAACATCCCCAGCAAGCAGGCCAAATCTCGTTCTGGTTCACTCAGCTCTCGCCAGCTCAACTCCAGCGCCTGAATCACACCTAGATCCGCCGTCATTCCGGCCTGTACCGCTTGCAGCGCTTCAGCATCCAGCCGAGTCTCCTTCAGCTCTGCCAAAAGTTCCTGAACTGACAGATCCAAATCATCTGCCAGATATCGTCCTACCAATTCCAGTCCTAAAGGCAAGTGGCCCATCCACTGACACAGCGCCTTTGCATCTGCCAACTGCGCCTGAATGCGTCCATCTGTCACAATGCCTTCCAGCATGGCTAGAGCGCTCCCCTCCGCCAATTCCTCAATCGCAAAATTCTCTACGCTCCGTCCCAAGTTCAGGCGCGTCGTAATCAGCAGCTTAAAACGAGGATCTGATGGTGGTAGGTAGGGCGCGATCGCCTCATAATCCGTCACATCATCAATCACAATCAGCACCTCACCCCAAGGCCAATACTGCCAACAGTGCCGAATCTGCCCGTCAATTTCCGTCTCCGGCAGTGTCAACCCCAAATTCACCTGAGCAAAGCCCGTAATCTGCGTCGCAATCTCCTGCCCTCTCGCCCGCAGCCAGCAAACGCCGCCTGGATACTGGCCCGACTGACACTGAGCGATCGCATACTGCAAAGCCAGCTCCGTCTTCCCAATACCGCCCATCCCAGCGATCGCCGTAATTGCCAGACGACTCCCTACCTGAAGCTGCGTATGAAGGGCTTGTAGTTTTTGCTCACGCCCGACAAACGTCACCGCCCCACTGCGCGGCAAATTCTGAGGCGTTCCGGTTGGGCGAGCATTTGTCCGATCCCCGTCAGACGACTCCAGTCAAGTCTTGTGGATGGTGATATTGCCCATGTAGTTCTCACCGCCCTCATTCTTCACCTGATAGCCGGTCGCATTGTCGCTATTGTTCTGCACCATGCTGCTCTGGTCCAAAAGTTTGCCCGCCTGAATTTCCTGCGCGATCGCCTGTACCCGATTCGCAAACCCAGGATCCAACATTTCCACATCCAAAAAGGCCGCAATCGTTTTCAGCGCCTGCTCATCGCCACCCTCAACCTTCGCCAGCGCCTCTGCTGCCCTCGGATCTTTCCCTCGCAGCCGGTTCCATATCGCCTGCCGCAGCTCGCCCATTTTCGCGATCGCCTCCGCCGAAAACTTCTTCGCCAGTTCCCCAGCGCTCGTCTTCAGGAATTCTTGAAAAGCCAATTGAGCGATCACACTAGCCGTAAACGTGACAGGATCAGCCATAGAAAATGTCCGAGCAACTAGCCAAATTATAAAGAGTCCTCCCGACCGACAGATCAAATCATCAAGAACTTTCCATGAATTTGAAGTCGTTCAGCTTCTTGAAGTAGCTTTCTCTCGCTCATACAGCACCTTGCCCTCCCTCAAGAGCTGAGCAATAAAGGGTCTATCTCGACACCGGGACAGTTCCTCAGGCGTATACACAATGGCATCCACCGCTCGGGGAGAATCTGCCAGCAGGCTCAAAACTTTCCCAATGCGCTCAAGCGGACGGATATCGCACTGCCACAGCATAAATAAATCAATATCTGAACGGCGAGTTGCATCACCATAAGCCCAAGAGCCAAACAGAATAATCTTCTCAGGGTCAAACTCCGCCTTTAGGCGTTCGGTTGCCTGATCTAGCCAAGGCTGAATAGTCTGTATGTTCTGTCCCATGTCAAATCTCTACAGCAATACCTAACTATTCACACGCCGTAGTTCCAGCAATGATCGGCGAGTTCCCTTCATAATAGAAAAGGTTAGCACTTAGCTGACGCTTGCTCCCTCTCCTTGCTCTACTATGCTCGAACTCCACAGCCACACCACCTGTTCAGATGGCAGCCTCTCGCCTGCCGAGCTAGTGAAGTTTGCAGCGGAAAAAGGCGTTAGGGCGCTGGCGATTACTGACCATGACACCATGGCCGGTTGGGAAGAAGCAATCGCCACCGCCACCCCTCTAAACCTGGAAATTGTCCCCGGTCTGGAGCTAAGCACCGTCTATAACGGTCGCTCCATGCACATTCTAGGCTTTTATCCAGATCAGGAGAAACTGCTAGCGCCCCTGCAAGAACGGGTCGAAGGCCGCAAACGCCGCGCCCGCAAAATGGCCGAAAAGCTTGCCGAACTAGGCTACCCAATCACGCTTCCCGACATGTCTGGCGCAATGGCTCCCGGTCGTCCCCACATCGCCAGCGCCCTCAAAAAAGCAGGCCACGTTACCTCTCACAACGAAGCCTTCGACCGCTTCCTAAAAGACGACGGCCCTGCCTACGTCCCCTACGAAAAATTCACCGCTCAGCAAGGCATTGATCTGCTGCTAAGCTGCGGTGCAGTTCCCGTGTGGGCGCATCCCTACATCTTTCGCGGCGGCACGGTAGAAGCGATCCTGCCTGTCTTAGTCGAAGCGGGGCTGATGGGCATTGAGGTGTATCACCCCACTCATAGTCCCAGCCAAACCCGCAAGCTAGAAGAATACTGCCACACTTACAACCTGCTCATGACCGGCGGCAGTGACTACCACGGCCCCAAAAAAGAAAAAAATCCAGACTTTCGTGACCTGAACGATCTGGCCGTATCACTCGATCTATTAGCGCCCTTGAAAGCAGCAGCAATGAACCTCAAAACTCATTCCTGAACAGCGCTGTTCCCTTCTTAACCCTTACAGCCCACAAAAAAGCAGACGACAGGTAAATCCCACCGTCTGCTGCTACTCAAATATCTCATCGACCGACCGGGGCACATAGCCCCACCTGCTAGCTAGCAGCCAAATAGCCGTTGATAGAAGCCTTGCGACGCCGCAGATGCTTCAGCGCCTGCTGCTCTAACTGACGGACACGCTCGCGGCTGATCCCCATCCGCTGACCCACTTTCGCCAGGGAAAGCGGAGTGCCATCATCCATGCCAAATCGCAGGTTAATCACCTCTTGCTGCTGCGGCGTCAACTCCGACAGCATCCTGAAGATGTCTTGACGCAGGGACTGCTGCACGGTGTAGTCCTCGGGCGAAGCTCCGTCGTCTTCAAGCAGGTCTTGTAGCTCAGTGTCTTGATTGTCTCCAATGCGCACATCCAAAGAGATGGGCTGACGAGCAATGGTGAGATACTCGCGTACCTGCTTGGGCTCTAGCTCTAGCTCTACGCCAATTTCAGCGGCGTTGGGGCTACGGCCCAGCTTTTGCGATAGCTCTCGCTGAACGCGCTTAATCTTATTAAGCTTTTCGGTGATGTGAATAGGAAGGCGAATCGTGCGGGCCTGCTGAGCGATCGCCCGAGTAATTGCCTGCCGAATCCACCAGTAAGCATAAGTCGAAAACTTGTAGCCCTTCATCGGGTCAAACTTCTCTACACCACGCTCTAGTCCTAGCGTGCCTTCCTGAATCAGGTCTAAAAACTCCAGGTTGCGCTTCTGATACTTTTTAGCCACTGCGACGACCAAGCGCAGATTAGCTTCGATCATTTTATGCTTGGCTCTTTGACCACGACGCAAATGATGTGCCAAATCAGCTTCGCTCATATCAGCGGCCTCAGCCCACTGACCCTGTGAAATGTCTTCATCAGGGTCAGCACCTTCGGGCAGCTTTTCAACCAGCGCCTCTTTGACTGCTAGCAGGGCCATAAGCTGCTGCACCTGCTTGCCCAGCACAATCTCATCCTCATGACTGAGTAAAGGAACTCGCCCAATTTCATGCAGGTAAGCGCGAACCGCGTCCGTGGTATACAGCGGCTTGGCCTTACGCTTGGCTGCTTTCTTGGTCTTAGTACTGGCCTTTGTGGCCTGCTGAGTCGCTTCAGCGCCCTGCGCCTGACGAGTATTCTCTTGAGTTGTGCGGGCTTTAGATATCGCCATGTTGTTTGGGCCTCCGCCGAAAAAATCTTTTATGGTCAAATAGGGGATGAGCGCTAAACGATGCCTACGCTCCCTCTAGCTCTTTGCCTTCGTATTAGGCTTTCCTATTGGTTTTGCTGTGCCAGTGCCACCCATGAACCGGTGGCTAGCTACTGATAAGGAGTGATGTCTTCTTAACTCGGAATCATTATGAGTTTATATTAACACGGTGCCGATTCCTTAAATTGGGCTACAGTAGAGGAGTGATAAAAGACTCTCTTCATCGTAAGAGAAAAGCCTGTGAAAATTCTGAGCTTTGGCTTAAAAACAGCTTAGAATGGTCGTTCGGGTGACTTCCTCAACCCCTATATAATCGCAATTAAAAGCCCTTTTCAAAGTGGTGATCGCCCGGTGTGATGACCGTACCTTCAAATCCGACTTCACTAATCTCGACTGTCTCTATAGTAGATTGACCAATTGAACCGGGCATCTGCCAACAGGTCGATCTGAACCAGTCTGAGCTGAGGAGTGGAAAGACACCGTCACAGCGTTTGAGAAAGCTATAACGGGCTTAACAGAGTCTGTCATGTAGCGGCCAGCAGTCTAGCAGGAGAGGGACATTGCCACTCACTGATGAGAAAAGCGGACTAGCAGTTCCGTTGCTTCACCATTCGGAAGCAGTCTATGGCCAAGCAAAGCTTAAAAACAAACTAATAGCGAGTCGGCAAAGACTGTGATCTGAGTCACAGTGGGAAAAGGTTAACCTCTGGAGCTAAGAGGACTGCCGCAGCTAGCATAGTTTCTTAGGAGTAGCTATGGAGTATAACATAAACGTCACAAAAAAGAGGGGTGTATATTATCTTTATTGTCCGTTCAGAGTATATTCACAGTCTGTCTGTCTATGGCTTGTGTTTGCGGCGGCTTGTGTTTGCAGCGCCCATAGCTCAAATGGTAGCTGCCTGGGCGTAAAGGGTCATCGTGCCGAAAGAGATACAGCGCTACCTTCCCTGGCGTTTCCCTTCAACCTTTCGATACCACAGTATGTTTCCAGCCACCGTGAGCAACAGGGCAGCCCCGCCACCCCCAATTGCCAGCATTGGGTCGTAGCCGCTACGCGCTAACGTTTGCATCCAGGTTCCGGTTAGCTCAGAGGGCCGGAGCCAATTAGCGGCTGTCGGCATCAAGTAAATCAACGATGCGCCGACAATCAGCCAGCCCACCATAGAAGCGAGTAGGAAGAGCGTTTTAGCTTTAGATTGACCCAGGGAAGGCGCAGGCATCACAAATGAGGAATCTTTGGTAATTACAGCAGGCAGACCCCTTTCACCCTACCATAGCCTTCCATCACGGCATCAGCTCAATGGTAAAGCTAGCAGGATGGTGAAAATCTGGCTGCGAAGTGGGATGAGCGATCGCCCAAAAGGTCTCTCTCAAAGCCTTTTCTCCCATCACAACAACAACTGCGCTGATCCCCACTTTCAAGGGCTGCGCTGGGTCAATCAGGTCGCTCATATCTACCAGCGCAGTCAGATCCAGCGCAGCAGGTGAAGACTGGACAGTAATGGGAATGCCGGTCACAGCAAGTTCTAGCTCAGATCCGTGCCGGTAGCTCTGTAATGAAAATACGTTCCAGTCACCTGATGGAGAGAGATTGAACTCCCAGTAAGGTGATGCCTTGCTGGGCAGTGGCTGCGCGCCCAAGAAGAACTCGAAGCAGGTTTGCTCCCAAAGGCGATCGCGCCGAGTTGGTTGATGGGTCATCGGTGGCACCACTACTTTACTCAAATCTCCTTTGAGCCGGTACCCAAGCGAAAGGACAGCCCCTTCTCTCAAAACAGTCACGTCCACTGTCAACCCCGTACCCGAGTCTGAGCAGTGCTCAGCGGTTCCCCGCTCGATCTCAAATGGTTTCAGTGCAAACGTCACTGGCGTAGCCATCGGTCACGCTACCTCATCGACTGAATCATCGCACGCAGCGTATCAGCCTGTTGCTCAATACTTTCTGTGAGCTTAAACTGTACCAGTGCCCGGTTAAGGTTATGCGCCGGATGCTTCACCTTGAAGTAAGTATTGCCTGCCAGATAATCGGTAAAAAACCGTAGCCCTAGCTCAAAGGCAATCAGACGAATCGCATCGTACAGATAATCGTAGTCCTGCGGACTCAAAAAATCAGCTGCCAAAGACAAATACCCGCGCAGCATCGCCTCAGCCAAGTCAGCATCAAAAACCACGCTTTGCCAATCTTCGGTTTCTTCGCCCAGCGGATTGCATCCCGAGCGCAAACAATCGCCGATGTCGTAATGTACCAGCCCCGGCTTCAACGTATCGAGATCAATCAGCCCCACCGCCTGACCGTCGGCATTCAGCATAATGTTATTGACCTTGGGATCGCCGTGAATTGGCCGCATCTGTAAATGCCCCATGGCCTTAGCCCGCTCCAGCACCCCCGCCCAACCCTGACGCTGCTCAATAAACGTCCTACAGTGACGGACTTGCTCAGTCTCCCCTTCACCCTGCGCAGCCAGATTACGCTGCACCTGTTCATACTCAGCCAAATAGACGGGCGTAATGTGAAACCCTTCTAGAGTGTCGGTTAGCCGGTCAACCGGCAACGTGCTGATCAGCCGGTGAAACATCGCCAAACCATAGCCTACCGCTTCCGCATGGGCTGCATCCTGAATTGACTCCACTACATGAGCGCCTTCGATAAAGCAAATGGCTCGCCAATAGCCACCAGCCTTGTCAATCCAATGATGTTGGCCTTGCGAAGTCGGTAAAATATGCGGGGTCTGCCAGTGCCCCGGCAAATCAGCGGCGCGATCGCGCACATGCTCACTCAACGCCACCATATTTTGAATCACCCGCTCCGGCTGGCAAAACACCTGAGCGTTAATCCGCTGAAGCACAAACCGCCTTTCTGCCTGCTGCTCGCCTGTCTCCTGGCCTCCTCCCACCGTCACCAAAAAAGTACTGTTAATATTGCCATTGCCCAAAGGACTCACTAAAAGCACCTCGCCTTGAGGTACAAATCGCTGAGCGATCACCCTCAACCGCTCGCGCCGATCTGCTGTTCTCTTAACCGCTTCTGACATACTGACATCGCCTTCTCATAGCGAGCTAGAGTCAAGGCTTTCAGCTTCTTCCGGCGTCTGCGGAATGTGAATGCCGCATTCTTGCTTAAGCCCGTTAAACCGGGTTGAGCGCTCGTCAACATCGTCAGCCGTCAAAGGCCGACTCGAATGCCAATCCCCCACGCTTACATAGCCCTGATCCCACAGCGGATGATACGGCAAATCGTAAGTCATCAAGTAGTCATACACATCTTTAGAACTCCAATGCAGAATTGGCATGAGCTTGTAGCAGGACTCCCGCGCCGACCCGCCCTCTTTAGTCAAGCCCTGTCCTTCCAAACGGTTCAGCGTTTTGCGATGGTCGGTTTGTCCGGCCCGCAGCCCCGTTAGCCAGGCCGCTGCACCCAGTTCTGCCAGCGCTCTATCCATGGGCTCTACTTTACGAATCTGATCGTAGCGGTTCAACGCTTCTACACTGTCCTCTTCCCACAGACGACCGTACAGCGCCTCCATCCGAGCCGGACTCATCGGCGACTGATACACCTTGAGATTCAATGATAAGCGCTGAGTTAGCTGCTGGGCAAAGCGATAAGTCTCCGGCGGCAAATAGCCCGTATCAACCCAAATCACTGGAATATCTGGCACAACGCTCGTCACCAGCTTTAGCATGACTGCCGACTGGATGCCGAAGCTAGTACTCATCACTAGCCTTTTACCAAAGGTTTGCTCACTCCACTCAATCAGCTGAGTGGCCTCTACCTGATCAAATTTTTGGTTAAGCGCTTCTAGATTCAAGATCGGACTTGAATCTGGCGCTGTATTCTCTGACTCCACATTTTCTGAACTGACGCTCTGAAGGCCCGGTAACGTACTGGTCATAGGGAAAAGTCCTGCTCCCACTCATTGCGGCATAGCTACAAGCTAGCAATATAAGCTATAGCTTCCCATGTTCGGCCAGCTAATACCAAACTTGCTTTGACTCAGCGCTTACCCACCACCTCACGAATGCGGTAGATTGGTCGACGCTGGGACTCATGATAGGTTCGCATAGCCAACTCTGCCAGTAGGCCAAAGCTAAATAGCTGAATGCCCGTTATCAACAGCAACACCGCTAGCATCAGCAAAGGCCGGTCGTCAAGGCTTTGGTTCAGGAAAACCTTGAGGAAGCTAAGGTACAGACCTATGCCAAACCCCGCCAAGATCGAAACGATACCAAACGGCCCAAACACATGCATTGGACGCGTCAGAAAAGTCTTCATAAAGTAGATTGTGAGCAAGTCCATTACGACCCGTATTGTGCGGCCCAGTCCATACTTGCTATGGCCGAACTGACGAGCGTGATGACGTACCGGAATTTCGGTAATTCGGGCACCTTCGATATAGGCCAGTGCTGGTAAAAAACGATGCAGCTCGCCGTACAAATGCATATCGTTAACGACTTCTGCTCTGTATGCCTTCAGCGAACAGCCGTAGTCATGCAGGCGAACGCCCGTCACTTTGGCGATTAGCCCGTTAGCAATTTTGGAGGGCAGTAATCGGGTGACAGCGTCGTCTTGCCGGTCTTTTCGCCAGCCGCTGACGAGGTCATACCCCTCTTGCAGCTTGTAGTAGACCGTAGGAATATCGGCGGGTTCGTTTTGCAAGTCACCATCTAGCGTGATGATGATCGCTCCCCTCGCCTGGTGAAAGCCAGCAGACATCGCTGCTGACTGGCCATAGTTGCGTCGCAGGAAGACCACTCGCAAATCGTCGCGTTCCTGGACGATGCTTCTCAAAAGCGCTACTGAGCCGTCTGTTGAGCCATCATCTACGCAAATGAACTCATAGGTACAGTCCATTCCCTTCAGCACGTCGGTGATACGCTCTATCAGCAGTGGAATGGTCTCAACCTCGTTGTAGATTGGCACAACTACCGAAATTTCCGGTGGCAGTACTGCGCCATCCGCAGCGTTGGTGTCCTGGATAAGGGGAAAAGGCTGTGGCCCAAGGGTGGAGTCAATCATAGTGAGGTGGTGTAAACAGATATCTAGCGGCTGATCTTTCCGGCGCTCTCAAACTTTTTTGGAGTGTCTTTCTCAAATATCTTCGCGCGGGAAGGAGCTGGAACGAGTAGACGAAATTACGGCTCTGCAGTACTTGGCTGGAGTTCTTATAATCTCTTAGTTTGTCGGTTCAATTGGTAAATTTATGACGAATTGACATCAGTGCTATATGAATTCATTCTCTCAAGGATGCTGTCACAATCAGGTAGTCCCCATTACTTTTTCAGAGAGCCAGGCCAAAGCAGCGCCTACAATCTCAGCAAGCGTACTTAGCAGCCGATAGAAAGCAATACTGCTCAAAATAATGGCCGTTGGTAGCTGGCCGCTCAACAGTGAAATAGCAGTGGCTTCAAAAACACCAATGCCGCCGGGTGCACCAGGGACGACTAATCCCAGCAGCCAAGCTAAGCTAAAGGCCCCGATTAAAGATTGAGTGATCTCCAGCGTTAGCGGCTGTAGGGCTGCCACGGTACAGACAAACCCAAGTGATCGTAGCGCTACAAATCCGACTTCCCCTAGCAGCGGGCGGAGCGGATAGGTTTTGAGCTGGGGCGACTTCTCATCGGACAGCGGCAGGCGCTGAGCCTTAGCCTTGGCCCGACTCAGCGCCTGTAGAACTGGGTTGAAAATGTAAGGGTGAACGCTTATCATCGCGCCACCAAGGACTGCCACCTGTCCTAGCCGCCAAGGCGACGCCGATAGCTGCCAATCGCCCAAACAACCTAAAATTAATGCTGCCACAGCCATTAATAAAGGTTCCATGACAACGCCAAGAACCGCTGTTCCGGTGGGTGTCCCCCGATCTTGGAGCGCTTTCACCCGCCCATAAAAATGCCACACATTGCCTGGCAAGTATTTAGCGATGTTGGTTTTGAGATATACCCGGGTACTCCATCCGCCCCCAAAAGGCTGATTAAACATCGCCAAAATCCAATGCCAAACCCAGCCAGACCAAACATGAGCCAGTAACGTGATCCCCAGCGCCAGCGCTAGTATCGGCAAAGCCTGCACGGTGATCTTGAGTTCGATTACCTCTTGCCAGTTGTCTTTGAGCGTCTTGACGATAAAAAAGAGCGTGCCGCCTAAGATCGCCCAGCGCAAGTAAGGTTTTAGGCGAGTCAGTAGCGGCTTTGCAAACATAAAATTTTTGAAACCTTCTGGCTCATTTAAGCGAGTAAACCCAGCAGCATGGCTAGTCGCGATGATAACGATAGCATTGATACCCTAGGCAACAGCCTCTGTGTACGAAAAATATTAGTAGTGTATTAGGATATCTGCTCCGTATCTATAGCTAATGCTATCAAGACTTCACATATCCGCCTAAACAGTTCAAGCAATCGAGCAGATACTAACAGGTGCGCTTGAAGTCTTCGTAAAGAGTACTAGGGCGAACGAATTGTGGGATAGACTTCACAGAAAGCCAGACTGATGCAGAGCTTAGCGTTGAACTGAGGTGTTAGGGCTCCTCTGAGTAATTGAATTGCATAGGTAGTCAAGCGGAGGGATGCTCTGCGCTCGACCGTTTCAAAAATACTTTTAAGTTCATCGATTGGGTGACAGCTCAATCTTTCCTTGATGAGAATTAAGCAGCTATTGATTATTGGGCTAATTTTGGTGGGCATTTACGCTCGCTGTGCCAATTTAAACGAGAAGGTGTACACCGTTGACGAAGTGAGGGGCGTGATGCGAGCCTCTGGCTACACAGAGGCTGCACTGGTTGATACCCTCTATACCGGTGAGTTTGTTACTGGCAGTCGCCTCCAACAGTACCAAACGCCCAGCGTTGACAATTCTTTGGGCGATACCCTCAGCGCCCTTGCTAACAACCCTGAACATCCGCCTCTGTACTATTTGCTGATGCGGTTTTGTCTACAGTTGTTTCAAGTGCCGGTCGCTTCTCGCTGGCTGGCCGTAGGGCTTGGTTTACTGCTATTACCGGCTGTCTATTGGCTGTGTCTGGAACTGTTTGGATGGGCCGCAGTTGGCTGGAGCGCGATCGCCCTAATTGCCGTTTCACCATTTCATGTGCTGATAGCCCAAGAGGCCCGCCAGTATACGCTTTGGGCACTGCTGGCGGTCGTGTCGAGTGCGTTTTTACTGCGATCGCTTCGGCAAAACCACTGGTGGCAATGGCTGGCCTACGGAATCGCAGCTGTTCTAGGCATGTATTCCCACCTGTTTTTCCTCTGGGTGCTGCTGACACATGGGCTCTATGTACTGCTAGTCGAGCGTCGCCTGACGCAGAGGTTCCTGCGATACCTGATGGTGTCAGTCGGGGTGGGCATCGCCTTTTTGCCCTGGGTATGGGTAGTGGCCACTCGCCTCTCTCGGCTAGAAAAAACAACTCGCTGGGCCAGCAGCTACAAAACCGACTTATTCGGCCGCGCTGAGTACTGGCTGCATAACCTGGGTATTGGCTTCGTCGATTTTGACTGGCCGGTCAGTTTTACCAATCCTCTCTCTTACCTAGTGCTGGCAGGTGTCGCCTACAGTACCTACCAGCTATGCCGTCACACGCCCAGGCGGGTGTGGCTGTTTGTGCTGCTGCTGATGGCGGTGAGTACCCTGGCACAGGTCGTACCTGATATTCTCAATGGCGGCAGGCGATCGCTTCTTCCCCGCTATTCGCTGACGGCGTATTTAGGTATAGAGCTAGCGGTGGCCTATGCGATCGCCCAAGTTTTTAATCCTCCGAAGCCACTTCAGTTAAGATCTCGAGATTATCTTCACGGGTACGCTCGAAAAAGCTTAGTATCTTGGGCGAGTCAATGGAAAGGAAGCCAGATAGCAGTTAGCGCGCTGCTGCTGGGAGGACTGATTTCTAGCCTGCTCATCACTCAGTCCTTAGGCTGGGGCAAAGGCTCTAGTGCTTCAACACTTCAAGTCGCGCCTCTGATCAATACGGTAGCTCAGCCAATAGTCTTAACCGATGTGGACTATTCCTATGTGCTTTCGCTCAGCTACCAGGTGTCTCCCGATACCCGTTTTGTTTTATCGAACAAATCACAAGATCCCGGCTATGTCAATGCATTGGAGCAAATACCACTGGATCATAAGTTTTTTATCTACGACGTCTCCCCTTCCCTCATGACCTTTCTTAAAACAGCCGAAAACGTAGTAATTGAGGAACAGACAGGCGCTTTAGACAAAGCGGGCCTCTACGAGGCCCAGTTAATCTCTTCTAAATAGTATTATCTAATTGTTGCTAAGTAGAGCTGTTGTATATAGCAATCACCAAACTTCAAGCTCATGATCAAAAAAAACCATCTTAAAGTCGCAACTCAGCCTACATCCCTCCGTTTGCTAGTCGGAGCTTTGCTGTTAGTGATGTTGTTTTCAACAAGCCTGCGGTTAATAGCAGCTAACTACAGTGTGTATTTCGACAAAGACGAGGTGAGGAAGCTCATGAGAACCTCAGGCTTCACAGTGCCTCAGATTCAATCTCAACTCATGTCGGCGGAGCCTATGACTGCGGGCGGATTGGTAGATAGGTATCAGTATGCCTGTAGCCGCTGCGCTGAGGCTCCATCGCTGGCAGCTCTCGAAGCTAATCGAGAGCATCCACCTTTGTACTACCTGCTTTTGCAACAATGGTTAGGGCTATTTGGCCAATGGTTGAGTCCTAAAGTATTTGCTACGCTAGTCACGATAGTTACGTTGCCCGCGCTCTATTGGCTAGCGTTAGAATTATTTGACGATTGGTTAGCAGGGCTGATTAGCGTAACGATGTTTGCGGTATCGCCACTGATGTTCACAGTGAGTCAGCATGTCAGTCAATATTCTCTATTGGCCCTATTGAGCTGCCTCTCTACTGCCTATTTCGTTCGGGCACACCGTTCAGGGAAAAAAATAGATTGGGTTCTCTACAGTTTTCTGGTGAGCTTAGGGCTATACACCCATCTGTTTTTTGTACTATTACCAGCAGCCCACGGGCTCTACGGGTTGCTGCGATGGAATTTACAGCGGTTACGGAGCTTTTCACTGGCGGTAGCGATAGCTGGATTGAGCTTTCTCCCCTGGATGGTAGGGATCGTAGGTGACTATCGACAGTTTGAGGACACAACAGGAATGGAAACATCCCCTGTATTGGAAAACCCGCCTGCTGTCTGGACGTATTTCGCCAACGGGACGAAGTTTACAGTTCAGCTTTTTCTGAAAAAAGACAATATCAGTTTGCTTAGCAACGATTGGCTAGATATTCCCCTGGCAAGTGGAGTAGCAATAGTCGCTTTTATTGGGATCACAGGTTGGTTACTGCGTTATCGACGATCTCATGATTCATTTCTATTGCTTTTAGCTTGCCTGTGGGTGCCGACAGTTCCAATTATGGTGTTGGATGTATTCTTAGTGCAGGGGATTTCGGCTAAAGTCCGCTACTACTTACCTACTGTGATGATAATGCTGCCGCTATTGGGCTTTTGGTTGGCTCTGGGGGTGCGATCTCCTTTCCTGATACGACGGCGTTTGGTAAGTTTGGGCCTCTTGCTGATGCTGATGGTAAGCCTGGCCTCTAGCGGCAAACTGTTTGTGCTGACGCTGTCTGACCGGGCCTCTGGCTCGCAGTACGGTTTAGGCTATCAGCAGGCCGCTAACGTCGCTAATCAAGTAGCTAACAAAGATGCCAGTACCCTAGTCATTAGCTACGAAAACTATATACAATCACTGATCTTTGTCCATCGCCTCAACGTCAACACCCACTATTTGATGCGCGAGGGGAATGAGTTGTCACCTACCTTGCTCAGTGCGGATATCAAGCAGTATCGCGATCACTACAGCCAAATTTTTATCTTGAGCCCGTCTCAAAGCCAAATAGAGAATCTGAAGGCTGCTGGAATTGCTTACCAGGGTATTCCCGAAAAATGGAATGTACCCGTGCTTTATCAAATTTTACCCACAGATAGTTCTATTACGTAATGAGGGAAAAGGCCAGTGAGATACTTGATCAGGGTTTGCTCTCGATGGCATATTGCTGCACTGTTCTGGTTCGTCGGTTTGAGTCTATTAGTACGTTTGCCTTTCTTCTTTGAAGCTGTCATTGACTGGGATGAGAGTACTTTTATTTTAGTTGGGCAGTCGCTGCTCGATGGTCATTTGCCTTATACCGAATTGTGGGATCTAAAACCGCCTTTTGTGGCAGTTGCTTTTGCCATTTTTATTTCACTGTTGGGAAAAAGTATTGCTTCGGTACGGTTAGCGGGTGCGCTCTGTGTCGCGCTAACGGCATGGTTTACCTACATAACCGGCAGGACTATATGGACATCTAGAGCAGGCATGATTGGCGGCACCCTATTTGTCCTAATCATTTCACTTTTTCCTAGCGGTCAGGCAATAATGACAGAACACGTTGCCCTGCTACCTCTGATGGGCGCAGCCGTGGTAGCTATTACCGCGACGAAGCTGACGCTGCGTCGTCTTTTTTGGATAGGGCTATGGCTGACAGTTGCCACGATGGTTCGATTGAATTTAGCTTACGTTACGCTTGTTGTCGGCATTTTTGTTGTTTTGATGCCGTTGGATAAAGAGGGCTCATTTTCGCAGGTACTGCGGACAATCGCTCTCAGAGGTTTTGCTTACGCAACGGGTAGCTTGTTGGTTATTTTTGCAACAGCATTGCCATATATTGCTACGAGTCAGTTCTCTGTTTGGTGGCAGTCTATTGTCATCGCATCTCTTAGCTACTCGAATTCTCAGATGTCTTTACCAGCAGCACTATACGAACATTGCCAAACTATCATAACGACGATGGCTTTTGCAGGTGGCGGACTCGAAGTCACTCTCAGCTCATTTAGTCTGGCAGTAGTCAGTGGGCTCGTTTGGGTTGGGGGAATAGTAGGCGTTGGTATTTCTATTGTGCGTTGGAAGACATTCCTCCCCATGCAGCGCAAAGGCAGTCTTTTTCTATCTTGCTTCTTTGCTAGCATTGTATTTTCATTAGGACAAGGCGTTGCTGAATTAAAAGATGGATCGGTAGGGAATGGGGACATCCCAGAACTTGAGATAGTGAATCAGCAGTCGAATGGAATGTTCGAGCATCTCCACCGACTTGGAATAGCACAACGTCTTGCGATGTAAGCGGGCTAG
>JBBQAC010000332.1:0-3960 GCA_038315915.1 Phormidesmidales cyanobacterium | reverse complement strand
TATGAGACTTCACCCATGAGCATTCAATTTGGCCGAGAGATTTGCGGCACGCTTCAGAATGCAGAATCGCGGGAGTGGCTGGTCACCAACGGGATTGGCGGCTATGCTTCCGGCACCGTAGCAGGTTTGCTAACCCGTCGCTATCACGGGCTACTTGTAGCAGCTTTAAAGCCTCCCTTGGGCCGCACGCTGTTGCTGACCCAGTTCAATGAAATGGTCGACTACAACCGGCAATCTCATTTACTCTCTACTCATCGCTGGGCAGATGGCACCGTCAGTCCGTCTGGATATCAGCAGATTGAACAGTTTTCTTTAGAAGGAACAACCCCGGTATGGCAGTTTGTCCTTGGCGATGCCCGACTCGAAAAGCGCGTATGGATGCAGCCGGGACATAACACAACCTATGTGCGCTATACGGTAGATCGTGCTACGCAGCCTCTAACACTAACGCTGCAAGCATTGGTCAATTACCGCGACTATCACGGCAGCACGCAGGGCAACGGTTGGAAAATGAGCGTCGAGTCCATCAGTCAGGGGGTGAAAATTACCGCATATCCAGGTGCAACCCCCTTTTATTTACTCAGCACTTGCCCTCAGGTAACGCCTGCCCACACCTGGTATGACGGCTTCGATTTGGCCGCAGAGCGAAGCCGGGGGTTGAGCGATCGCGAAGACCATCTCCATGCCGCTACCTTTACAGCCACCCTCCAACCCGGCGAATCGCTCACAGTCGTTGCCAGCACCGAACAGCCTAATATACCGAGTAAAAAAGCCTTTGAGCTAAGAACAATTCACGAACAAACGCTAGTTCAACAGTTTGAAGCTAGCCGCCCCCACCCGGTGGCTCAATCACCCGACTGGATTAAACAATTAGTCCTCGCTGCCGATCAGTTCGTCGTTAGCCGCACCGCCAATCTGCCCTCCACTTCATCAAAAGAACCTGCCGGTAAAACCATCATTGCGGGCTATCACTGGTTCGGCGACTGGGGCCGCGATACGATGATTGCACTGCCCGGTCTGACACTCTCGACCGGTCGACCCAGCGTAGCCAGATCAATTCTTCGCACCTTTGCCCAATATGTTGATCAAGGCATGTTGCCCAACGTGTTTCCAGATGCTGGAGAGACCCCCGAATACAACACCGTAGATGCAAACCTGTGGTACTTTGAAGCGATCCGCCAGTATTACCAGGCGACAGGAGATAAAGAGCTGCTACGCGAACTGTTTCCAGTCCTGGCAGAGATTGTTGACTGGCACTGTCGCGGCACCCGCTACAGCATTCATTTAGACGCGGCTGATGGCCTGCTATATGCCGGAGAAGCGGGCGCGCAGCTAACCTGGATGGATGCCAAAATCGGCGATTGGGTAGTGACTCCTCGCATCGGTAAACCCATTGAAATAAATGCCTTGTGGTACAACGCGCTTCACACCCTGGCGAATTTTGCCCGTGAGCTTGGCAAACCCGACCAGGAATACGAGACGGCAGCTCACCGCACCCTGACTCATTTCTCTCGCTTTTGGAATGAATCAGCTGGCTGCTGCTACGACGTATTGGATGGCCCTGAGGGGAATGATGCGTCCCTTCGTCCCAACCAAATTTTCGCGGTGTCACTGCCCGAAAGTCCGCTCACCCTAACCCAGCAGCAAGCCGTTGTAGACACCTGCGGGCAGATGCTGCTGACCTCTCATGGACTGCGATCGCTCTCTCCCCATCACCCCCACTACTCAGGTCATTACGGCGGCAGCGCCTACGCCCGCGACAGTGTTTATCACCAGGGAACCGTCTGGGGCTGGCTACTCGGCCCATTTGCGCTGGCCCATTTGCGGGTGTATCAGCAGCCCGCCCAAGCTCAGCAATTCCTGTTGCCAATGGCCAACCACCTCAGCGCTCACGGACTAGGAAGCCTCAGCGAAATCTTTGACGGCGATGCGCCGATGACGCCGAGAGGATGTATTGCTCAAGCCTGGAGCGTTGCCGAAGTGCTGCGCGCCTGGTTAGTCATCGAAGATTTTGAAACAGCTTCAGTGATTTAGAAAAAGACTACTTCTGAAGCTGCGCTGTGATTGTCCGCTTCGGCAAATTCTGACGATAACAGGGCTTGGAGAACAGAATGTCGTTAATTCAGCTAAAATTCAGCTAAAACTCAGAATTTCACTAACTCTACTTAACCTTTGGCTGATATTTTCCTAACTTTAATCTTTTTTGATTAAGGTGTAAGGAGAAAGTGAGAATGAAAAATGTACTTGGGAAGGCTCTGCTATCTGCCCCTATGGCTATGGCTGTGGCCTCAGCCATTTCTGGCAATGCATTAGCGACAGAAGTGCTCTCTGCTGAGTCTGCTGTAAAAGAGTCTACTTCAGCTGTCTTTGTAGCCGAGCCCGTGCAATTAGCTCAGGTAACTAGCGTTTCTGAACTCTCTGACGTGCAGCCCGGTGACTGGGCTTTTACTGCCCTTCAGCGCCTGGTAGAAGAGTACGGTTGTTTGGAAGGTTTTCCTGATCGTACCTATAGGGGTAACAGAGCACTGACTCGTTATGAATTTGCTGCTGGTTTGAACGCTTGCCTGGACGTAGTCATTCAGCTCATTGGTGAAGGCAGTGATCTAGATAGTGTCCGTCGGTTGCAGGAAGAGTTTGCAGCCGAGCTAGCAACCATCCAGGGGCGCGTAGATACGCTGGAAACGGATGTGGCCGAAATAGAAGCCAACCAGTTTTCTACAACGACCAAGCTGCGGGGCCAGTTGGACACTCATCTGGTCGTTCCCTTCGATGAACTAGAGGGTGAAGAAGAGGTGACCTTTGAATATCGGGCACGGTTGAACCTGGATACCAGCTTTACCGGTGAAGACCGTCTGCGGATACGATTGCAGGCTAGCGACCGGGGTACACCAGCATCGTTGCGGGCTGTTGCAGGTGGCCTCGCAGACCAAAGTGGGCCGATCAATGGCTTAGAGGACAATGTTGGAATTGATGATGTTTACTATGCTTTTCCGATCGGCGATCGCCTTGAGGTAGAAATTGCGGGAAACAGCCGCTCCGCAGGCGATCTGGTCAGTAGCCGGATTGTTCCCTATGCTGAAGACACCGTAGCTGAATTTGGAGAAGACGGGTTCTATGAGTCGGCTTTTGACCAAGATAGCAGTCTGGCTGTTGGTCTCAGCTACGAGCTAACCGACAGTTTTGTTTTAGACTTGGCCTATTCTTCAGAAAATGGCAACGACAATAATGTTGGTATCTTCAATAACTACGAATATCTTGTTCAGCTCAACTATCTGAGTGATGGTTTGCTGGATGCAGCCATTACTTACCAGGATGGACAGGTTGAGGACAACACCGTTGAATATGTGGTTGCAGGTCTTCTCAATTTTGACCTGGGACGCTTTGAGGTCGGTGGCTACTATGCCTTCATTGAAGATGAAGCTGGCAACTCAGATGAGTGGCAAGTCGGAATTTCAGTGCCTGACTTCCTATCAGCTAATAACAACCTTGGGATTTACGGTGGCGTACAATCTGATCCAGATACTAATCCTTTGATTGTTGAAGGATTTTACGCCATTGCTGTCAGCAATTTTGTAACGGTCACACCTGCGGTTATTTATGGAGATTTAGACACTGAGGCTAGTGATAGTAGCGGCCTTTACGGGGTGGTTCGTACCACTTTCAAGTTTTAGATTGACAAAAATAGATCCAATGGCGGGAGGATAGCGCTTTGACATGGGTAGTGTATGAGTACAGACTTCCTAGGTCTATCTCGATTTCCTAAAATACGGATATTATTACTTGAGTGTTGTGCTCTGACGGTAGAAAAATAGAATAGGCGTCATCTACGCGGTCATAGGAGCCCCTCTCTTGTTTTGTTTGTCGAATAGTTTGGCAAACACCTGAGCTGCCGATTCTCCCTGTTCAAGGCAGTCATGAGCAAACAGAATCAGCTTTTCTATCAGCGCTTGCGATTGCTGG
>JBBQAC010000014.1:0-34185 GCA_038315915.1 Phormidesmidales cyanobacterium | reverse complement strand
CAGCAATCGCAAGCGCTGATAGAAAAGCTGATTCTGTTTGCTCATGACTGCCTTGAACAGGGAGAATCGGCAGCTCAGGTGTTTGCCAGACTATTCGACAAACAGAATAAGGGAGGTGCTCCTATGACCGCGTAGATGACGCCTATTCTATTTTTCTACCGTGAGAGCACAACACTCAAGAATGTTATGTACTCTTATGTGGCTTTGACCAATACCAAATCGCCTTCCACTTTGGCTTCGTAGGTGCCTAGCGATGCTGTTGCTGGGCCGTTAGTGACTGTGCCGAGGGCGACGAATCCGTCTTCGCGTAGGCTGTTATCTATTTCGGCGGGTGTGTCTGTGCTGCTGGTGTCAGCTTCGGGGTCGGTGGTTGCTTCGAGGTTGCTGGGAGTGCAGGCAGTGATCGCCACTGGCAGAGAACTCGCCACCAATCCCAACCCCACAAAGTTCAAAAGTTCACGGCGCTTCATCAATACTCTCTTTTGATTTTTCAATAGAGTGAGGCTAACGGCTGAGAGCTTCAGCGATCGCCCCCTTCGCCAACCAAAAACCCACGTTCATCGAATTTTACGCCGACTGGTGCACCACCTGCCAGAGCATGTCCGCCACCGTCGAAAAGCTACAGCAGCAGTACGGTGATCAGGTAGACTTTGTCATGCTCAACATCGACGATCCTCAGTGGACAGCGCAAATTGCCGACTATCGAGCTTCCGGGGTGCCGCAGTTTACGCTAGTTGACGCAGAGAAGTCGCTGATCAAAACCTGGGTAGGAAAAGTCCCCCGCCCTATCTTCAGCGAAGTTTTCGACCAGGCCCTAAGCTCCCTTAACTAGCGCAGCCCAAAATCTCCTGCTTCCCCGCTCCCAGTCGCCACCATGACAATCCTCAGCCGATTTCTCAAACTGCTGGAATGGTTAGAAACTACCCAGGACTTCTTTCATTTTCTCACTCAGCCGGTAGGACTTTCCTCAGCTACCGCTCTCTGCCTTTACTTTCCTATTCAGCAATCGGTCTGTGACAGTTTCTCTGCAACGACGCTGTCCTGTACGGTTGCCCTCACCGTTTTCTGCTTGCTGGAGCGCCCCAAGTTCTAGGCGGATCTGAGCGGCTGGCCCTGGCCGCGCTCACCACATTTTACGCCGTATGTGTTAGTACCCGTCGCGATCACCCTCCACTGTTAGCCCTAAAATATCCCGGTTGTATCGCTCTGCTGCTAGGAGCACCTGAATGCCGTGCTGCTGACATAGTGTGGAAAGCGTTTGCAAGGAGATCAAGCGCTGATTTAAAGGAAGTTCATTGCCCGTAGCGACCTTACCTACTACCGGGTCTGCCGGTTGAGAAGCCGCGTAAGTGCTGAGCGATTCTAAGCAAGACGTAAAGCCTGAGCTGGCTAAGCCATAAATTAAGTGCTTGGAAAGGCGAGCGTCGGGCCTGCTTAAGCGTTTATTTTTACTAACCGTGCTGGGCAAGTCACCCGGATAGAAATACCCGCCGTGGGTGTCGATTTTGCCGCTGAAATAGTCGAGGGTCAACAGAACGCAATCGACAAAACTAAGTGATCGCTTACCCAGAGCCCGACTTAACAGGCCGACTTTTTTAGGCGATCCTGTTCGCGGGTTAGGCACGCTCTCCTGATAGTCGGTGCAGTCGAAGATGGTAAAGAGTTCGGCAATCGGCTTGCGCTCTGGCTCCAGAATAGCAGCCTGACGCTCTAGCAAAGAGGTCTGATCGAGAATATACAGATACTGCAAAAACGACGGTCTCTTCGCCGGGTCGTTTGCTTTGGACTGGAGCGAATTCAGATTGAGAATGCCGTATTGAGGCCGTCTGTTGGCTTTGGTGGCTTCGTCGGGCGATCGCAACACCACATTACCCAATCGATATCCACCCTCCCGAGTGCGGGCCGGAAAGCTGGAGTAGTTGGCAACCGTTGAGGCTAGCTTCAGCGCCATATCGCCCTCATTGCTAAACAAATAGGTTTCTTCAAACCGACGCAGCGACGAGCTGAGAAAATTGGCGCGGCCAGAAATAATCGTCTCTGCGGGAATGTCAGGCGAGACTAATACCAGCCGTCCGAGTGAGAAAACGTTACCAACATCAGGCGCGGGCGTCTTTGCCTTGCTAGCGCCAATACTGGTAAGGCCGATTGATCGGGCATCGAACACATCTGAGAGAATTCTCACGGTGTTAGTCACCACAAATCCTCCCATACTGTGACCGATAAAGGACAGCTTAATGTGACGGCGCTTAGTCCAGTCAACCGTAGGGGTCGCTTCGAGCACGGCTTTATCAAGCTGCCTGATCAGCTCTACCAGGTCTGGAACACCAAAGTTGTTGGCCCGATAGGTATCTCGAAAGTATCCAACAATCCTAAGTAAAAAGAGGGTTAAAACAATTGAAATCGCAATGGTCGCCAGCACCAGAAGACTCACGCCCACGACTGTAAACAGCACACTTCCTGGCAGATCGCTGACTAATGAAACAAGGGTTAGAACAATAAAAATAGCGAGTACCAGCCTCGAAATTACCTTCAAAGTCAACGGCAGTGATTTGCGAGCATACCGAAGCTTAGATCCCAAACTATCGTTGCCGACGCCCTTTACCTCTTCAGAGGGCCATCGATACCCAATTAGCATCAGGCCCGGCGAGCGGTTCACACAGTGTCTAGCAATGTGATTTCTGATGCCCTGATACCAGCCTTTAACGCCACTGCCGTGCCTGTACTCATCTTGAGCTGTCGCAAACTCACCTAGCCCCGTATTGTAGCCATGGATCGCGATCAAAATTTCTGGCCGTTCCTGCGCAATCAAAAATTTGGCTATTTCAGCGATCGCAATGTCTGGATTAGGGACATTTTGAACCCCGTCTTCCACATTGTTAGGCGCTGTACTGCCGACGAGATAGGCCGGAAAGCTGGGCAAAGACGATTCTATCGTCGCGGGAATCGCCTCAATAGAGAGTAAGTAGCGCCCTGTGGGTTGATTCATAATGTTATCTGTAGGATGTGGACAAATACTGAAACGGAACGTATGCGTGCAGGCTGCTCTACTCCCAAACTTTGGACTATCCGGTTCTGGGTAGTCGATGCCCTGCTTGCGGACTGGTAGACAAATTTTTCACTGCGATTCACCTCGATAAAAAGTGACTTTAAAATCCTCATCATCTCCCCCTAAGACGTTTCGGCTGACCAAATCAGACAGCGTTTTTGTCTCGTGAATGATCTCCCAGCCGACTGCGGAGAACGTATTTTTGTTGTATATACTCTCGGCTAACAGAGGATTGGTGAGTACGTGGGAGAGCGCGTCTATCCCAATCAGCCGACTGGCCAAAGGACCTAGCACAGCGTTTTCTGGAGCCTCTTCCGCAAACAGGCCCACGTATAGCTCTACGTTGTCCACGTCTCCATACAGTTGCTGCAACTGTGCCTGTGTCTCCGCATCTCCCGAGATCTGGCTAAAGTGAGTCACCCGAGGGAACTGATACGCCTCGCGATAGTCGTTGTAGCTTGCGAGCTGGGTTTTTCGTCCGAGCTGAATAGTCGGGATTTCGGCGGCATCTACCAAAAAATCAGGCGTATTGAACAGCCCAATTCTGGTAGCTGGTTGAGTAGAGGTTTCCTGCAAAAGCGCACCGATGCCTCTATCAAGGATCAGCTGATTGTTCCAGAGTGAGTTTGCGATCGCCATCGGCTGGCCATCATACATAAACGTCTCAGGAAGCGCACTATGCCAGCGATAGACAAAGTCAAACTCAATCGACATCCAATTTTGCCGGTGCCATTTTTCATTGTCAAACGACGGCGGATCTAGAATTACATTGAAGTGGTAAGGCGTAATGTGGTTGACGTAGTCTTCAATCACAATTTTCATAATCGTCGCGGTCAAGATATTCCGGGCCGTTTGAAAAAGCCGCTCGTCATCCCAGCTCGGGTAGGCTCCGGCTAAGATATCACAGAGACGGTTATGCTCTCTCAGGCAAACAACATTGAGCATGACGTAGCCAATCTGCACGTTAGCCCGTTCGACTCCCATCGCAAATAGCTTAGCTTTGCGGTCAGGCGACTGGCGAATTTCGTCATTTAAAGGCGTATAGAGCGCTCTAAACTCCGCTTTAACAATGCCCTGTTCAGGATCTTCATAAAAGAATGGGGGATACTCTTCACCCCCTATCTGCTGGCTCTTGAGCTTGCCGCCTGCAAAGGCTCTCAGCAAATGGGTCGTTTTCCGGTTGAGCCCATACAATGGCGATAGGTCAATGTGGTGATTAGAGGTGTTTCTCAGACGGTTGTTGCGGTCAGTGCGTAAAAAGCCATCGGTAAACCACTGTGCCCAGTAGGGAAATAGCAGCGTTGATTTTGAGGCGTAGATCGTCTTACTTTCCCTTTTGCGAAAGAGAACTGCCAGATCTTCCGGGCTAGGCAGCGCGCCACTCTGGGTAAACGCTGGCGCAGGGGGTAGGTGCCGTCCGGTGTAAGTGCGATCGCTCAGCGAATCCCAAGACGAATAAGCCTCTGTTTTTTTGGGTATATCAGTATCTGGGATATGCTCATCCAGCGTCATCAGACTAAAAGGATAGGGCCGCGTAGCTACTTTATAAATTGTATTGTTAACCAAAAACCGATTGATCCAGCGCGTTAGGCGGGGGCTGCGTTGAATCAATTGCCACAGTTCTGAAAAGTTGGTCAGAACAAATAGCTCTAGCCGGTTAGTGAAGCCGTCTCTAGAAGTATCTCTTGCCAAGGTTTCTCCCTCTCTTGAGGATCTACACCAACACAGACCAGAAAGTTTTGAGAAGTATGTGGTTTTGTTACATTTCACCCGACATTAAGACGGCTGATTATCACAACTTTTCTTGTCTACGCTCGATATAAGAATAGCTGAGAGATCGCTCAATGGCGCAGCTATCTTGCCCGCTGATCGAATCTACATCACTACGGCTACACCCCACGTGGCCTACTCTCTATTATTTTTCGGAATCGTGCCCTTTGTGCCTGTAGTCTGCATGACCTCTAGGCAATCCTGATGAATCACCGTTTTTTATTACGGCTCGTAACTAATTTGGCCGTCGTTCTCCTGAGCCTATCCTGCTTTGGCATCGTCCTGTGGGTGATGGATGAAGTTTTGCTATGGGATATTTTGCCCGATGGCTGGAGCCTGCTGGTGCGGGCGCTGCTAATCGCAGGCGGTATTGTTACCTTTGTGCTAGTTGTGATGAATTTGCTGCTGTCCTTGGCACTGCTAGCGGAGTCAAACGCAAGTCGGGCCAGGCTGCCAGACTATGCAGTATCGCGGCGGCTGAAGCGACGGGTTCAGAAAAGTATGGTGGCTGGAATTGTGGCGATCGCCCTGATCATCGGCGGCTTGCAAGTTGCTGACCACTTCCGCGCTCAGGCGATCGCCCGCGAAGCCCAAGCCGAATTCACCCAGACCCAAACTGAACTGAATGATGTGATGGATCAAGTCTTAGCGCTATTCACGCCACCTTTGCTTGAAGCCATAGATACTGACACCCTCGCCGAGAAAGGCCAGATCGGGAACCTGGCCAAGCTGCTGAGCGCCATTCGATCTTCTTTTCCACACTCTCCCGTCACCACGCTGATCGTCCCTGCCTCACAGCCACCCTTCAAATATGCCAGCTTTAATAGCAGCAGCATCCGGTCTAACGGTAGTGGCAAACTATCGCTCACGCCAGAACTCTACGCGACTTTTCCCAGCGAGCAGGAAACTCAGGTCGTTGAACAGCTTTTTGCAGACGAGCTGCCTGACCTCATAGAACCCCTCACAGGTAAGGTGATCAACAACACCGTTCCCAGCACCTGGGGTGTGCTCAAACGCGACGGAAAAGCGATCGCTGTGGTGTATCTCCAAAGCGATCTTGCCTACGACGCCATGCCCTACGGCTCATTACCTACCTTTCACCATGACGGGCCAGATAGTTTGCTGAGCAATTGAGCCCTGGTACTTTTGCTAAACAAGCTTTGCGATCGCGCCTGTAACCTAAGATAGAGCTTTCGACCTCACCCTTTCTTTCCGATGCCCAAATGGTTTAACACGGCTGGCCCCTGCAAAGCGGATATCCATTACATGCTCTCCCCTTTGGCCCGACTGCCTCAGCTAGAGCGGTTGGTGATGCAGCAGGGTTACTTTGTCATCCATGCGCCCCGGCAAACGGGCAAAACTACGGCAATGCTCGCTCTGGCGAAGCAGCTCACCGACAGCGGCACCTATACGGCTGTGATGGTGTCGGCTGAAGTTGGCGCACCTTTCCCCCATGATCTGGGGGCGGCGGAAAAAGCGATGTTGGGAAGTTGGCGCGATCGCGCCCAAAACCATTTACCCCTCGAACTTCAGCCACCTCCCTGGCCAACAGCAGAACCCGGACAGCGCTTGCAAGCTGCTTTGGGCGCATGGACAAAAGCCTCGCCTCGTCCCCTAGTCATTTTGATAGATGAAATAGACATCTTGCAGGATGAGACCCTACTTTCTGTCCTCAGACAACTGCGGTCGGGCTATCCTGACCGCCCGCAAGGATTTCCCCAATCGTTAGCGCTCATTGGCGTACGAGACGTGCGAGACTACAAAGTCAGTTCAGGCGGCAGCAACCGATTGAACACAGCTAGCCCCTTTAATATCAAGATTGAATCTATCACCCTGAGAAACTTTACCGAAGCCAATGTCGCTGATCTCTATGGTCAGCACACCCGCGAAACGGGTCAAGTTTTCACTCCGAATGCCATTCAGCAAGTTTTCACCTTGACCCAAGGGCAACCCTGGCTGGTGAATGCGCTGGCCCGGCAACTGGTAGAAGTGCTAGTCCCTGACCGGCAGCAAGCCATTGACCTTAACCATGTCAATGAAGCCAAAGAAGTTCTAATTCAGCAGCAGGATACTCATTTAGATAGTTTGGCCAGCATTCTCAGAGAAAATCGAGTTCGCGCTGTGATTGAACCAATGTTGTCGGGGCAGGAACTAGGAGATGTTCCCTACGATGATTTGCAGTTTTTAATTGACTTAGGACTATGTCAGATGAATTCCTCTGGAAAATTAATCATCGCTAATCCAATCTATCAAGAGGTACTGCCTCGGGTTTTAAGCAGAACTCCGCAGGCCACTTTACCGCATATTTCTCCAACTTGGCTGACCGCTGATGGCAACCTCGATCCGGATCAGCTCTTACAGGCATTTCTGAGCTTTTGGCGTCAGCATGGCCAGCCTTTGCTCAAAAGTGCGCCGTACAATGAGATTGCCCCTCATCTGGTGCTGATGGCGTTTTTGCATCGTGTTGTCAATGGCGGCGGCACTCTAGAAAGAGAATATGCCATTGGTTCGGGTCGGATGGATCTTTGCTTGCGTTACGGTGCGGTGACTCTTGGCATGGAGCTGAAGGTTTGGCGAGAAGGTCGGCCTGACCCACTTCAAGCCGGTTTAGAACAGTTGGATAGCTATCTTGCCGGATTAGGATTGGAAACGGGTTGGCTGATAATATTTGACCAGCGACCAGGGCTTACTCCGATCTCAGAGCGAACTACAACAGAACTGGTCAAGACAGCCGGAAATCGCGGCATCGTGCTAATTCGAGGATAGCTCCCTGTCCTGAAGACACGAGTATTTAAAACGCATGAGCAATCGAGGCTTACATTCTAAGCTCTTACGAAAGTTAGACGATATGTTGCCAGTATTTCGTCAGACTGAAGGTTGCTACCAACTATCCCCGACATCAATCTCTCTACCAAACGACAATGCTTACTAAAGAAAGAACCGGTCTCATTTTACAAAACGAGAAAGCGACTACCGCAGAAGCTTTAGCACTGTTTGACCAGCTAGAGCCGATAGATTTGGACTTCATGTTCGGTCGGTGGAAGGGCTTGGGGCTCCACACTAACCACCCCATGGATGGCTTGCTGGAAGTAGCAAACTGGTATGGCAAAGAATTTATCAGCCCAGACTGCGTTCATCCGCTTCTATTTTTGGATGGAAACGGCGACATTTTCAAGCTTTCGCCCAATCCACAGATGATGAAGATGGCCCTGAGCTTACCAATTCCTAAGAACGATGCGGTGAAGCCTGTGTTCACTTTGTTCAACCCATTACTAAAAACAGAGAAGAGTCAGGCCCGGCTGCGAATGATGGAGCATCGGGGTAAAGTCAGCGCCACCATGATTTATGACCATTTGCCCATTCACGACGTATTCAGAAAAATAGATGAGAACACGCTGCTTGGCCTGATGGATTATAAAGTGGTTCAACAACCTTTCTTTTTTACCCTAAGCAGAGTTTCTTAGAAATTTACCCTCTCTTAACGTAGGCAAGGCTCATGCAGATTGGAATATTAGGGACGGGGCTAATGGGTGGGCCAATGGCTCTGGGGTTACAGCAGGCAGGGTTTGCGGTTACAGCCTGGAACCGGACGGCGAAGAAGCTGGTGCCTTTGCAGCAGGCGGGGATAACGACAGTGGAGTCGGCGGCAGGGGCGATCGCTTCCGCCCCAATCACCATTACCATGCTGAGCAATGCTGCCGCCATTGAATCAGCAGTACTGGCAGAACCCGCAGCGCTAGCAGGCCGCACGATCTTGCAAATGGGTACGATCGCCCCAGCCGAAAGCCGCGAGCTACAGGCAAAAGTCCAAGCAGCGGGCGGTGCGTACTTAGAAGCGCCTGTGTTGGGCAGCATTCCTCAGGTCAAATCAGGCTCGCTGATTGTGATGGTAGGGGCAACCCCCGAGCAGTATGACCGGTGGTTGCCAGTGCTGAAGTGCTTTGGGCCCGCCCCTCAACTGATGGGCGAAGTCGGGACAGCCGCCGCGACTAAGCTCGCGATGAATCAGCTCATTGGCACGCTGACGGCGGCGTTTTCGATGAGTTTGAGCCTGGTACAGCGAGAGGGGCTAGAGATTGAGAAATTTATGGGCATCGTGCGGGAGAGTGCGCTGTACGCGCCGACCTTTGACAAGAAATTGGAGCGGATGTGCGATCGCAATTTCGCCAACCCCAATTTTCCGACCAAGCATTTGCTCAAGGATATGAATTTGTTCGTGCAGGCCGCGCAAGCACAGGGGCTCGACACAACGGTGGCGGCTGGAGTAAGTGAACTAACGAAGAAAGCGATCGCCCAGGGATTAGCGGACGCAGACTATTCATCGATTCACAGCGCGGTAAATCCGGCTGGGACTTGACGCTGGCTGAAATGAAATGGCCAGTCAAGATCGGTGTGCACTGGCTGGGGAACTGTGGCAATCGCGCTATTCAGCTAATAGCAGGCGCACTCGGTGATTTCTCGGCAGCAGCGATCGCGCCATGGGATAGCTCCGTCCTTACTTTGGAGCAAGCACGCCGACAGGAACCCACTCAAACCATCGGTGTAAATTTTCCCTAATGCTAAGTGAAGCTTTTTTATGAACGTACTTTCGGCTGATTCGTTTGGGAAATCTGAATGGAAGAAAGAATAGCTAAGCACTTTTTACGACGGTATTTTTTTTATCTACTCCGTAAAAACACCCCTCTTGGGCAGTTTCCCAAGGAATCGATGGTGCCTATCTGCTTCGAGCCCCAATGAGGTTCCCCCTAAAAATGCAGTCGAAACCAGAGCCGCAAGTTGTTTTAATTGTCGATGATAGTCCTACCAACATAGAAATTCTTTCTGACTGTTTAAATCAGCCTAGTTTTCAAATAGTCGTTGCCCGCAATGGCGAGCACGCTTTAGAGCAAGCCATTTGTCACAAGCCGGAGCTGATCTTGCTAGATGTTGTCATGCCTGGGATAGATGGCTTTGAGACTTGCCGGCAGCTCAAAGAGCATCCGGATACTCATCACATTCCGATCATTTTTATGACGGCGCTTGCAGACGCTGAGAACAAGGTCAAAGGGCTATCGCTCGGTGCCATTGACTATGTAACCAAGCCGTTTCAATACGAGGAAGTGCTGGCGCGCGTCAAGATCCAGTTACAGGTACAAACGCTCACCAAAACCCTGAGATCTCAAAACCGCTTACTCCAAAAAGAAATTGACCTGCGCGAGCAAACAGAGACGAAGCTACTCGACGCTAACAACGCACTTGCAGAACTCAACCAGCAGCTTGAAGACCGGGTGGCCATGCGGACTGGAGAACTCTCTAAGGCACTAGAAGACCTTCAGCAGACCCAGGTCAACATGATTCAGCAGGAGAAGCTGTCAGCGCTGGGCCAGCTACTCGCCGGGGTCGCGCATGAAATCAACAATCCGGTTAATTTTATTCATGGCAATATTCTTCATGCCAATGCCTACACTCAGGACTTACTCAAGCTGCTAAGCCTGTATCGGCGGCATCACGCCAAAACTACGCCTGAGATTGAGCAGGAACTGCAAACTATCGACATCGATTTTTTGAGCGAGGATTTGCCCAAGCTGATTTCATCAATGGAAATTGGCACAGATCGCATTCGCGACATTGTCTTGAGCCTGCGAATTTTTTCTCGACTAGACGAAGTCAAAGCAAAGTATGTCAATTTGCATGAAGGGATTGACAGTACCTTACTCATTCTCAATAGTCGGATTAAGAGCAGCGGGTCGCAACCGCCCGTCGACATTATCAAGGAATATGGTGACCTGCCCAAGATCAGATGCTACGCAGGCCAGATCAATCAGGTCTTTATGAATATCTTGAGCAATGCCATTGATGCCCTAGAAGGAAAAGGAGAGCTGATAGGATATGACCACTGGCAGCCTCAAATTCGGATTCGCACTGAGCTGATAGATGCGGAGACTGTTCGCATTCATCTGATTGACAACGGGCCGGGTATTCCGGCTGACTTTCGAGAAAAAATATTCAATCCGTTTTTTACCACTAAGCCAGTTGGAAAGGGCACTGGATTAGGAATGTCAATTAGTCATGGAATTGTAACTGAAAAACACCGGGGAACGCTCACCTGTGAGCATGCTGATCCTGAAGGTACTCACTTTACTATTACGATCCCTGTCGATCAGCTAGACGCTATTACCATTTGAGGCTTTTTAAATAGTTTTTTATAGTCTGGTCAGGCCTGACTGAAACGGATACCAGCTTGGCAACGCATTTATTGATTTTGTCCGTTTAGCCAGCCCTTTTGAGTCGCTTCAAAAACAGCCTGAATTCTGGTTCTGACACCGAGTTTTTTCAACATGTTTTTGACGTGAAATTTAACTGTTCTCTCGCTGATATAAAGGTCTCTGGCAATATCTCGATCTCTCTGGCCTGCGGCCAATCGCCTGATCACCTCTTGCTCTCGCTCTGATAGTGGAGAGGCGATCAAAACGGGCTCACTGTGAGTGGAGAAGGCGCTGTTTTGAGGGAGTTGCAGGCGGATTTGCATAACGGTTTGGTTGGTGCTAGTTTGGCTTTGAAATGTACCGCCCAGAGTAAGCGCGATCGCCCGCACCGCCTGAAAGGCCTCTCTTTGATAGCTATCAGCAGCCGACTGAGATTGGCTGGTTGTGAGCATGGCTTCCAACGTGACCGATTCTAAAGCGTAGACCAGGCGACAGTGATAGCAGGGCAGCTCGGCAAGCGCTTGGGCGGCTTGAATCAGCAGATCAGCGATGGGAGTGGCAAGCGTTTGTTCTGTGCCGAGAAGACTGAGCTTTTGGCTGCCGAGAATCGCTGCGAGCCGCTCAGATAGGCTGTTAGCGACGGGCACTGAAGGCTGACGCTTGAGCGTTTCGTGATTGAGTGCGCAGGCCAGCGCCCCGGTGACTGACATGCTGAGTATTTGTAATACTTCTAAAAATTCGGGTGCCATGGCATCGTGGCTAAAGACGGCTAAAACGCCAATGGCCTCGTCTTTGACCATCAGCGGCAGACCGGCAAATCCCTGAATTTTGTTGGCGATCGCCCACTCGCGATCTTTCACCCATTCCTCATCGGCCAGGCGATTGCTCAAAAAAGGAATGCAGTTCTGAGCAATTTTGCCCACTTTAAACGCGCCCATCGGGACGCGAGCAAAAGAGCCATCTAGCTGGGTATAGAGCCCAGAAGAAGCGACCAGACGCAGGGCATTGCGCTCCGGGTTGACCAGCCATATCCGGGCAAAAGTGCAGCCAAACTGCTCAATGAGACCTTCGGTGACACATTGGGCGATCGCCTCCGCCTCTAGCCATCCGGTAAATTGCCGTACAAGTTCCTCGCACCGCTTCAAGTCGAGCAAAAGACGTGCCACATCCAGATCAGTTGCGGTGAGTTCGGGCACTACCGAAAGCGAGGCCATATAGATGACACCCTTGATCTAACCCCAGACACTGCTGGAAAAATGTAGCTTTCGTTACCTTCTGTGACTCCCCACTGAGCACTCACTAAAAAAACTGTTAATATTAATACCGGTGATTTTGCTGATTATTAATATCATTACCTCACTGCAAAAAATATGTAGTATAGACTACTTTCCCCCGTCTACCTACTCATGGCCCTGAAATCAATGACTTCACAATCAATGACTGCACAGCAAATTTCGCAAGACGAGACCTTGCTAGGGGGCTATGCGTACCAGATTATTCGTCAGCAGTCGAAGCGGATATTCAAGCTGCGATCGCAAGTTCTCGCCGACACCGATACCGAACCCTTACACCAAATGCGTATTGGCACCCGGCGGCTGCGCTCAGCGCTAGCGCTCTTTGCTGATGCAGTTGACATAGCTGAGCCCACTAAGTCCACCAAGCCCGCCTACGACAGCGCTGCCAAAGCCGTGGGCAAACTCACCAAAGCGCTCGGCAAAGTCCGCGACTTGGATGTGATGCGCGAATGGTTTGAGCAGACACTCACTGACCCCGAAAATGCCGATTCGAGCGCGTCAGGCATCGTCGCAGGCAACTTCAGCAAAGAAGAGAAAAAGACTATAAAAACGCTGCTTAAGAAGCTCAAAAAGCAACGCAAAAAGCAGTTTTCCCGGCTGGAGAAAACGTTTGACCGCAAAGCTTACAAAAAGCTTGTTCAAAGGCTCAATCAGTGGATAAAGCAGCCTGTTTTCTCTCCCGCCGCTCAACAGCCAGCCAGTCGCGAAGCCGCCCTGCGAATTATCGCCCCCCTTGCCAAACTGTTGCAGCATCCTGGCTGGCTAGTGGCTACCCGCAAGCAGGGCAATCAAATCAAACCCATTGGGAATATTACCCTGCCCAAGATCAATCAGCTATTTGAACAGGAAGGAGAAAATCTCCACGACCTCCGCAAACAGATCAAAAATATCCGCTATCAAACAGAGTTTTTTAGAGGGCTTTACGACATTACCTACGCTGCCCAAGTTAGAGAGTTTCGCAACCTTCAGAGCATTCTCGGCCAGCTTCAAGATCAAATCGTCGTCGGTCAGTTTTTAGCTGATGAGCTTGGCCCGGATTGGGCGCAGCAGTTGCCGACCGTCGAAGCGGCCTTCCAAGCGTCCCGGCTGGAGCTATGGCAGCAGTGGCAACCCTATCAACACAAGTATCTAAAGCTACGGAGCAGCCTACCAGCCGGTTCGGTAGCCGCGTAGCCAGCGCGTAAAAGGGTTATCAACTCGGGCTTTTGGGTAGGCGTTTTGGCTGTGTGCTCTATAAGGGGCTAATGCGTAGCCAGCGATAGCCGTATCCCGCCAGCGCGATGCGGTGCTCAGATTGCCGAATAGGTTCGTAGGACTGATCTTGCAGCAGGTCGAGCCAGTGAGTTTTGCGATCGCCCGCCTGACTCAATTGCAGCATTACGCTGCAAGGCTCTTTGGCTAAGTTGTGAACGGCAACCACCGTTTTGCCCTGCCACTCACAGTGATGAGCAAAGACACTGTCATTGTCCGTTTCAATGATTTCCCACTGACCCCAGCCAAATTCTGGACATTCCTTGCGCATCCGAATGAGGCGCTCCATCCAGTTCAGCAGCGACTCAGGATTTTGGCGCTGCGACAGCACATTGAGTTCGCTATAGCCATACTGCCCCTCGTCAATGACGGGCCGAATCAACTGATCGCTAGGGGCCGTAGAAAAGCCGCCATTAGGCTCGCTCGACCACTGCATAGGCGTGCGAATGGCCTGCCGCTGTTCTTGAGAGAGATCATCGCCCATGCCAATCTCTTCACCCGAAAGCAAAACGGGCGTACCGGGCAGCGAGAACATGAGGCTGTAGGCCAGCCGCATCCGACGCGGATCGCCATCCACCAGCGGCGGAAACCGGCGGCGAAGACCGCGATCATAAATCCAAACTTCCTCCTTGTCCTGGTTGAACAAAGTTAAGATCTCTTCTTGTTCTGCCTTGGAGAGTTTGTCAAGTGAGAGTTCATCGTGATTGCGGACAAACTGAGCCCATTGCCCAATCTCAGGAATTTCCGGCAAAGCTTTGAGCCCCTTTATCAGCGGCGCGGCAGATTCGCGGGCCAGCGCCAGCATTAGCTGCTGGTTGACGATAAAGCCAAACAGCATTTGCATTCTGTCGCCATCGCCAAAGTACTTGGGCAGCGTCTCTACAGCGACATTGGCCTCTGCCAAAATGATGGCGTCTCCCTTTCTCCAGGAGAGAAATTTTCGGATGTCTTCAAGGTAAATGTAGGGATCTTTCTCATCTGCTGTATGCTCAATTCCTTTTAGCTCGATTAAAAACGGAGCGGCATCTACCCGGAACCCAGAGATTCCGAGTTCTAACCAAAATCCCATAATCTTATAGAGTTCTTCTCGCAGCTGAGGATTGCCGATATTGAGATCGGCCTGATACTCGTAAAAGCGATGAAAATAATAGGCACCCGCTTCTTCGCTGTACGTCCAGGTGCTCTTCTGGTAACCCGGAAAAATAATTCCTTCCTCTGCGTCATCAGGCTTTTCTTCTGCCCAAACGTAGTAGTCCCGATACTTAGAATTTTTATCCTGGCAGGCAGCTTGAAACCAAGGGTGCTCAGTAGAGGTGTGATTGATAACAAGATCGACGATTACACGAATGCCGTGGTTACCGGCTTTGCGCATGAATTCAACAAAGTCTCCCAGCGTGCCGAGACGGGGATCGACGCTGTAATAGTCGGTCACATCATAGCCGTTGTCCCGGTTTGGCGTCGGGTAAAAGGGCATCAGCCAGATACAGTTAACACCTAAGCCCGCCAGATAGTCTATGCGATCGCTCAGCCCTTCAAAATCACCAATGCCGTCACCGTTGCCGTCCATGAATATTTCGACATCGACGCAATAAATGACCGCGCTTTTGTACCAAAGATCTAACATGACCGCCTCGGGAGATGAGCACTGCTATCGTACCGTTTACTGGGAGGATGGGGGCTTCAGCCAACCTTTATTTCGGGTTCTTTGAGAGTGGCGGCAAATACAGCCACAGTGATGGTAAGTGCACCTGCCACCCAGAAAGGCATGGCGTAGCCAAATGAGGTGACTAGCAAGCCAGAAACGGCAGGGCCGATGGCGTTGGAAATACTGAGGTAGGAAGCGTTGAGCCCCAAGATTTCGCCCTGCTCGCGCTGACTGCTGCGAGTGGACAAAATAGAATCGATTAGCGGCATCGGAAAGGCATTGACCAGCCCAAAGAGCCCGATTAGGACGGAGAACGCCACAATATTTGGCAGGGCGGGCATCAGCATAAAGAGGATGCCTCGGGCAATCAGCGCCCCGACCAGCACATTCACAATGCTGAAGCGTTTGCGCAGGGGTTCTAAGGCAAAAACCTGAGAGACAAAGGCCAGTAGGCCAAAGGCGACGAAGGTGATAGCCAAATTTTTGGCATCTTGCCCGAGTACGTTGATGAAAAACGGCTGAAAAGCAAAGGTGAAAATAGTGAAGGTAAAGCCGTTGAGGAAAGTCATCAGCAATATGCGACCGACGACCGGGCGACGCAGCGCCGTAAATAGGCCAATTATATTGAAGGCTCTAAGGCCCATTTTGCGCTGAGGAACGGCTGCTTCTGAGGGATCTTCGGATTGGGTTTCGGGCAGGAAAAAGAAGCAGAAAATGGCGGCTATAAGGGCGATCGCTGCCGACACCAAAAAACTCATGCCCAAAGAAGAGACGCCCCAATTGCCAATTCGGATCGGCGGCACAATTTGCGCGACGTAGCTCAAGGGTGGCCCCGCGACAAACCCCAGGCGAAACAAACCGCTGTAAATGCCAAATGCCTGGGTGCGCTGTTCAGGGGTAGTAATATCGCTCACAACCGCCTGCGCCACCGAATTGTTACCGCCCGTAATCCCATCCAAAATGCGGGCCCCAAACAGCAGCCAGGGCACACCGGCAACCGCCGCCACCAAATTAGACACCACCGTCCCTAGCAAGCTGATCACCAGCAGCGGCTTGCGCCCCCACCGGTCAGAAAGCTGCCCCAAAATCGGCGTGCCGACAAACTGCGCCAGCGAATAAGCCGTCGTCAGCAAACTTGCCTGAAAATCGCTCAGACCAAACTGCTTCGCATACGGATACAGCGTTGGAATGATAATCGTAAAGCTGACCGAATTAATAAACGCAATCGACGCAACAATCCAGAACTGAAAAGGCAGCTTCTGCTTAGAGGGCTTAGCAGAAGACTCTTTAGAAGCGTTGAGTGGCATTTGGCTTGCAAACCTATGGGCGGTGAGGGACTCGAACCCGCGACATCCTCGGTGTAAACGAGGCGCTCTACCAACTGAGCTAACCGCCCCCAGGAGCACTGAACTTGCACTCCGGATTAAAATAATAGCAGAAGAAGCCATACCGCAGCTCTAATATTTGGCTTCTCAGGAATTTTTAAGCGATCGCTCAGCGAGTTCTCTGACAGGCGTGATTCACTGATTTTAGTGAAAGCTCGTCGATAGGAAATCTTCGCTAAAAAAATGGACAAGCCTCTGATTCAGCGACGAAAATTGCTTAGATATTTGGGATTGGGCGCTTTAGGTGCAGGGGCAGCAACCGTATTACTAGGTCACGATCTAGAGATTGAGCTGCCTGCTCAGCCCGCTGCCTCTGACGATGTTTCCACGGCGAGTGCGAAGCTTCAGTTGCCAGAGCAGATGCCGCTGCCAGAGTTTCAAGGCATCAGCCAGTGGCTAAACTCCGAACCATTAACGGTGGCTGACTTGAGCGGCAATGTTGTGCTCATTCAGTTCTGGACGTTTGCCTGCATCAACTGTCAGCGAACGCTGCCCCATATCACCGAGTGGCATCGTCAGTATGCGGCGCAAGGGCTAAAAGTTATCGGTATCCATACGCCTGAGTTTGCCTTTGAGCGAGAGGTCGGCAATATCGAAGCGGCGCTGGCTGACCATCAAATCGAGTATCCGGTGCCACTCGACAACGAGTTCGCGACCTGGCGGGCCTATAGCAATCGGTTCTGGCCGCATTTATTTTTGGCCGATCGGACGGGGACTGTACGCTATGACCACATTGGCGAAGGCGCTTACGACGAAACGGCACAGGCCATTCGCCAGCTACTAGCAGAGAGCTGAGCATTGCCATGGTGACATCTTCTCTCTCTCTGGCACTGGCGCTGTTAGGCGGACTGCTGACGGTGGTTTCGCCCTGCATTTTACCGGTATTGCCGATTATTGTGGGGCGATCGCTCCAGTCTCACCGATATGGCCCGGTTGCTTTGGTCGGCGGACTGGTCGGCGGGTTTGCGCTGGCGGGCAGTCTGCTGGGTGTTACTGCAAGCTGGTTCACGCACCTGGCGGGGCTGCTGCGAATGGTAGCGATCGCGCTGCTCCTCATCATTGGCTTATTTACCCTCTTCCCCCAGTGGCGCTACCGGCTCTTGAGCTATCTGCCCATGCGCAGTCGGGCTCAAAAATATAAAGAACCCATGCGCATTGGGCTAGCCGGAGAGTTCTGGCTGGGGACTCAGCTCGGCTTACTCTGGACGCCCTGCGCGGGCCCGGTACTGGGCAGCATTCTGGTGCTAGCGGCAGTCGATCACCAGGTGAGAGGGTCGTTTTGGCTGCTGTTGCTGTATGGCATTGGGGCCGCTTTACCCATGCTAATATTTGCCTACGGCGGGCGATACTTTAGCCGTAGGTTGCTGGCTTTGCGTGCCTACAGTGGCAAGCTGCAAAGAGTTGGCGGGGCAATGGTGGTGGGTACGGCGATCGCCATTCTCCTCGGTTGGGACGTACAAATTCAGCTTTGGCTGGCACCGCTTTTTCCTACTTTACCCCTGTGATCACCTATGACAAGTTCTTCAGAGACAAGCCCCTCAAAGCCCGCTCAGCGCGCCAAAAAAACACCGCCCACGCCCAAACAAGCCCTTTTCACCAAAATTTTTCACTGGCTTAACATCATCAGTCTGCTGCTGATGATCACCAGCGGACTGCAAATCTACAATGCCAACCCCGTTTTTGGCGGACGTGCAGGCTGGCATTTTCCGGCTGCTGTAACGCTAGGAGGCTGGCTCGGTGGCGGACGCCACTGGCACTTTGCCGCCATGTGGCTTTTTTCGATGAATCTGCTGATCTACGGCATTTACATCTTCATCACTCGTCGTTGGAAACGGCGATACGCTTCCAGTAGCGACATTCAGGTGCTGCAAACCGGAAAAAATCCAAAGCGCAGAAACTACGCCTGGCATCGAGTTATCTACACAGCAATTATTCCGGTACTGGTGCTGGCTGTCGCCTCTGGCCTGGCGATGTACAAACCCGTCCAGTTTCATTGGCTTTCGGCGCTGTTTATCAACTGGCAAATTCTCCGCACGGTTCACTTTATTACGGTGCCCACCGTCATTGTCTTTACCCTTGCACACTCTCTACTAGCCCTCAAAGTGGGTCAGTTTCGTCTGGTCAAATCCATCTTTACGTAACCCTTCTTCGGAGATATCCCAAGCCCTATGCAACCGACCCAACCCCCTCGTCGCATACTGACTCGTCGCAACCTGCTGCGGATCTCCGGACTCTCTGGAGCCGGACTGTTGCTTAATGCCTGTGGCGCGCCGCTCTACTCCCGCCAAGTCAACCAAGTCTTCGAACCGCTCAATCAGCGCGTGGAAGAACTGCTGCTAAGCCCTAATACGCCCGTGCCAGAATATGCCACGAGTGCGGTTCAGCCCGAGGCGCTGCTGATCAACTCCTTCAATGGCACTCCGCAGATCGACCCGGCTACTTTTCAGCTCACGGTTGATGGCGCGGTCGGTGTGCCAATGCAGCTCAGCATGGCAGATTTGCAGGCAATGCCTCTGACTTCTATGGTCATTCGGCATGTCTGCGTAGAAGGGTGGGCAGCGATCGTCCAGTGGGGTGGCGTGCGGCTCAAAGATATTGCAGCGCTAGTGCAGCCAAAACCCGAAGCCCGCTACGTCTATTTCCAATCTGCCGACGACTATTACGAAAGCTGGGATCTGCCCTCAGCCCTGCATCCTCAAACGCTGATGGCCTACGAGAAAAATGGCACCCCCCTCCCGGCTGAAAATGGCGCACCGCTGCGGCTCGCCGCCCCAACCAAGCTGGGCTACAAACAAAGCAAATGGGTAACGCGCATCACGTTCACAGCCGATCTGATGGAACAACAGGGCTACTGGGAAGATCGCGGCTACGAATGGTTCGGTGGGCTATAGGCGCTGCCTGTATGATTCATCTGTATTACTGTGTAAAATACCTTATCTCCTTTTTACACAGCTTATGCCATCAGGCCGAACCCACGACAAAATTACCCTCTGGTGTCTGCCGCCTGTCGTCGGACTTACCTTTGGGTTGACGAACAGCCCGTCGCTCACGATCACTACTGCGCTGTCTTTTTTGGTGGGCGGGTTTATGCTTGGCCCCGATCTAGACATTCGCTCTATTCAGTACAAAAGATGGGGGCCACTGCGCTGGATATGGCTACCCTACCAAAAAGCACTCAAGCACCGCTCCAGGTTTTCCCACGGCCCGGTTATCGGTACCGCCTTACGGGTCGTTTATCTGGCTGTGTGGATTGCCCTTTTTACTTTCTTAACTGTCTTAGTCTTAAATGCACTGTGGGACGCCCAACTCACCTGGCAGAGCCTCGGCGCTACTGTTCGCTATTTGCTCAATCACTATGCTACGGCGTGGGTAGCTGTCCTAGTCGGGCTAGAGCTTGGCGCTGTCAGCCACTCAGTGAGTGACACCATCGGTAGCCGCATCCGACGCAGAAAGCAGCATCAGAAAAAACGCCGTTCGTAAGTCATAAGGCACGGTCTGTTTTTGTTGGCTAGGACACTGATGCTAGGAAAATTTAACAACAGCAGATAGAAATAACAAAACAATGACTGAAAAATGACAAAAGAGTAATAAAGCTGACTGCGCCTACCCACCATAGCTTCAGCGAATTCTCATTCTTTCGACTGGTTGACAGTTTACAATTGCAACGCTTAAGTTAATCGTGAATACGGCATATCTGCCGCAATCTGAAAGCTAGTCCCGCTTTTAATTATTTTAAGGAGTACAAGATGAAGATTAAGTATTTGGCCGCTGTTGCTGCTATTTCGGTTTTGGGTGTAACCACGCTAACTAGCTGTGGCCCCAGTGCTGAACCTGACGCAACTGAGGAAGTTGCACCTGATGGCACAATGGAAGAAGGCGCAATGGATGATGGTGCAATGAAAGAAGAAGGCGCAATGGAAGAAGAAGGCGCAATGGAAGAGCCTGCTGCTGATCCTTGTGCTGCTGACCCAGAAGGCTAATAGTTGTTGGTTAAAATATTGCATTTGCAGCATTTTAACGACTACTAATGTTGGTGAAGCGCTATTGCTGACAAGTCAAGAAGTCCCTGGTTTTGCTGGGGACTTTTTTATGTTGATATTGGTTTTGTTACCGATAGATTGAACGAGACGATACGCTTGATAAGATTGCCCTCTGTACTTCACTTTTTACAGGCTGCTTTATGAATATCGCATTTATTGGACTGGGTACCATGGGCGACCCGATGGTTCGCAACCTGTTGCAGGCGGGTTATGCGGTAAATGTGCACAACCGCACCCGCGAAAAAGAACAGCCGCTGGTAGACGTAGGGGCGATCGCAGCACCCTCCCCCCAGCAAGCCGCTGCCGCTGCCGATATTGTCATTACCTGCGTCAGCGATAGTCCCGATGTAGAGGCCGTGCTACTGGGAGAAACAGGCATTGTTCACAGCGCTAGACCTGGCACTTTAGTGATTGACATGTCTACAATTAGCCCTGGGATCACTCGCCATATTGCCGAAGTCCTGGCCGAGAAAGGCGTAAAAATGTTAGATGCGCCGGTCTCTGGCGGCTCAGAAGGGGCTCAAAAAGGCACCCTTTCGATTATGGTTGGCGGCGACGCTGCCGATGTAGAACGGGCAATGCCTGTACTAGCGGCAATGGGCAGCACAATCACTCATGTCGGCCCCACGGGCGCTGGCCAAATCACCAAGGCCATCAACCAAATCATCGTGGCGGGCACCTACTGGTCGGTAGCAGAAGGCATGGCTTTAGGGCTGAAGGCAGGGCTCGACATGACTCAGGTGGTGCAGGCAGTCGGAAATGGCGCAGCGGGTTCGTGGGGGCTGACTAACCGTTCTGGCAATATGATCGACAACGACTATCCGCTGGGATTTCGGGTACGGCTACATCAGAAGGATTTAAACATAGCTCTAGAGACCGCTCGTGAATTGGGCCTGCCCCTGCCAGTGGCCGCTTATGTAGAACAGATGGAAAACGGTCTGATTGCGAGAGGATATGGCGATGAAGATATCTCTGCGATCGCTCGCAGCGTTCGCGAAATGGGCGGACTTGCATAAGTCCATTGATTGTTTTCGTAACGTACAAATTATCCACTCACCCACGGCTTGGCTTTTGACCAATAGTGGTGATATACAGCACAGCTTCTTCGGCAGGAATGCTCAATAGCTCATTCACCTGGTCGTCAAAAAAACCGGCGATGCCGCTGACACCTAGCTCACGGCGGGTAGCAGCCAGGTTGAGCCGCTGACCCAGATGGCCAGCATCCATATGTAAGTAGCGGTAGGCTCTGTCGCCATATTTTGCCACTGCCGCTACCAGGTTAGCCGTGTGAAAAATGACGGCACCGGCATCACGGCCCAGCTCCTGACCCAGGCAAAGAAAATGTAGGTCTTTGCGAAACTGATTAAAGCGAATTTGGCGGAGTTCTTGAGCTTGGGGCGCGTAGTAATAGCAGCCTGCTTCTAGCGTCTCAACATTGGAAACCGCGACAAATGTTTCGATCAAGCTAAGGTCAAAATAGTCGGGCTGCGCGTCAAAGTCCTGCAAGCGATAGTTTTCAGGATGGTAGGTAAAGTCGAGCAGGGCAAAGAGATCGGCGCGGCACAGCGGGGCTTTGCTGTAGCGGCGAGTGGAGCGGCGGGTGAGCAGGGTATTTTCCAGGTCTTCCAGGCGATCGCCCCAGGGAATCGGCTGCGTCTTAGTCGAAACTGTGATGCCGAAAGGAAAATTGTACTTGTCTGAGACCGGCTTTTCGTCTGGCGGCGGCGGCGCGGCAGGGTCGGATGGGCCGCGATCTACGGAAAACTTGTGGATAGAATTATCCGCTGGCGGCAGCGGTGTCCCATTGCGCTTTTGCTGCAACTGGCCAAAGCCCGAATCAATAGAAATCACCGATTTCTCGTGCAGATAGCCCAGCAGATCGCCATCGGCAACCGGCGTAACGTCAGTATGGACGGGACTTGGCAGGGCGCTACAGGCCGTGGGCAGGTTTTGATCGACCTCGAACAGGTCGGCCAGGGCGAGCAGCGCGATCGCACTCTCCTCTTGCCCATCAAGATACAAAAGCTGATTGAGCGCCTCGTCAGCAAACCCACCAATCAAATGAGGCCGATAGTCGCACAGCGTCCCAGCCACTTCTAAATTGCCAAGCAAATGCCCCGAATCTAAAAACACCCGCCGATAGGCCCGGTCTTGATAGCGCCATGCCGACCGTTGAAAAACAGCGCTCACCACCAGAGCCATCTGGGTCGACTCTAAAGCCGGGTGCCAAAAGCAAGCCGACTGCAACGCCTGCCACGGATGGTCGTCCCAGAAGCGTAGGAGGGAGTGCGATCGCACCTGATAGTTATACAGTCCTGCCGGTAGCCGCGACGTGCCCCGAGCGATCAGGTATATCTCAGCCGGATACAGGCCCCCTGCTGAGGGGGCCGACCGCAAGTACATCGGCTCGCCCGAATAGGTCATCACCTTTGCCGTCAGCCCATAGCTGTCAATCAGCAAGCGCGAGAGCCGCTGCCACCAGCGCCAGCTATCGTCCGCATCAGTCGGCATGTCCTCTAGATAGGGCTTGAGATCGACGCTGTGGCCAAGCTTATAGTCTTTGTAAGGAACCGGTTGCTGAGCCCAGTCTAATCCGCCGCTAGATCCCTGACTCTTAGCTGCGAGCGTTTCGGGGTCGTACTTAGTGCGCTGGTGATAGTGCTGGGCAACGGAGACATCTGCCATGGGCGACCGGGTTAAAGGGAGATTTGTAGGTTTACCTTTTATTAATAATAGCGGGCTACGACTGCGCTCAGCCCAGGGAGTGGAAGGTGACCAGACAAGCAGGCGGAAGGCGTAGAAGATCTGCTAATCTGTCGGTTCAGGTAGAATGCTATTGCAAGCTGCGAACGTCAGCCACGGTAAGGGGTCACCCATGCAGGGGAATCAGAAAAATTGGCGCTTGGCCACCAGTGGGTTGATGGCTGGCTGGCTGGTACTGGGTGCTGTTAGCTTAGCTAAGGCTCAGACGGTAGAGCCCACTGCCCCTTCTGTCTCAGAGATTACCTCAGTTCAGCAGCGCGATGCCGAAGACACCCTGCGCCGAGCGACTACCCTGTTTGGGGTAATGATGGCCGCTCTGGTACTGCTACTGGGTGTTGGCATTGTGATGCTGTGGGTTTTACGACGCTCAGTGGTAAATGAAGTCGCGACTGTAGTGCGCACTCAGCTCAACGAAATGACTGAGCTAGAGAATAAAGTACATAATGCTACGCGCAGCCTCAACCGCATTCTCGCTGAAGCAGACGATCTCTCTGGAGAATTGCAGGGCCGCTCTAGTAATTTTCAGAGAGAAGTGGTGGCTCAGCGCGATGTGCTACACAAGCTCATTGACGAGTTAAATGCCTTTAAGGTACAGACCGCGAAGAACTGGGAGCAGCAGCTAGAAGATATCAACGGAAAGTTAGAAGCCACCGCCACTGACTTCGCACAAACAACAGCCGCCATTCAGGCCCAAGCCAAACAGCGTCTGGAGACTATTCAAACAGAAACCGCTGTCGAAAGCCAGAGAGTTCTCCAGCGTTTCACAACCTCAGAAGCCGAATTCTCTCGTCATATTGGCGTGATTAAAGAAGAAACTCAGCGTCGCAAAACAGCTTTCTTTGACGAGGTCGACCGCAAAGAATCACTACTCTCGGATCAGCTAGGGAGCATACAAGCTGAAACGGTAGCCGAGAAAGACCAGATGATTTCCGACCTGGTTAAAATGAGCAATGAGTTTGGCCCCAAGCTCTCTGAAGTAGAAGCAGCCGCCAAAGGCAAAATCGAACAGCAGCGCGACCAGGCATTGGAGAGTATCAAGACTTCTGAAGCAGATGTCGTTAAAGAACTGGCCGAGGCCCAAGCGAGCGCACTGGGCCACCGGGATTTGGCGCTGCAAAACATTCAGCGCTCCACTGCCGAATTGCAGCAGCAGTTCAACGCCATTCGCAATGAGGTGGAAAGCCGCAAAGCGAATATGATGCAGAGCTTCCGTCAGTCTGCCGATGGCTTCCTAACTCAGTTCGCGACGCTCAAGGCGGATGTAGAAGGGCGCAAAGGAACGATACTCGGCGATATGGACAGGGTGGCTGGTGAATTTAAGACTCAAATTTCGAGCTTGCAGGCGGGCGTAAATGAAGAGCGCAGCCATACGATTATGCAGTTGCAGGCGACGGCAGAGGGCTTTCGCACTCAGCTTGCAAACCTGGGCAGCGATGTGGATACGCGCAAAACTCAGCTCTTTACCGAGCTGACGGAGACGGCTCGGGCTTTTTCCAATCAGCTTGCTGAGCTAGAAGGGGATTTGGGTGAACAGCGCGAGCAGGCTTTGGGTATTGTGCAGCAGCTTCAAGGAGAGTTTACCCGTGAGCTGAATGAATTGCAGACAGGGATTGGCAGTGAACGGCAACAGTTGTTGCGATCGCTCAAAGAAATCGAAAACAGCTTTACCGGCGAACTCACCAGCGTCCGCAATACCGTTTTTGGCAGGCGCGATGTCATTCTCGAAAAGCTCAACAGCTTCGACTCCCGGCTGGGTGAACAAATTGGCGAACTGGCAAAATCTGCCGGTGAACGAGAGCAGGCCGCACAGCAGCGCCTGGGCCAGATTGAAGAGAAATTCGCCCAAACGCTGGAGGCACTGCAAGCCAATATGAACCAGCGACAGGAACAGGCGATCGCTGAAGTCATTCAGGTCAAAGAAGAAATTCAGGCCAAAATCTCCACGCTCAATGCCGATGCTGAAGCTGAGAAACAACAGATTATGCAAAAGCTAGGAGAGGTCACCCCTGAGTACGTGGCAGATTCCTTCATGAGCACCTCTCAAAGCCAGCTAGACGATCTCGCTAAGCAAATGAGCCGGCTCAAAGACAACCGGCCTGAGCTGTTCTTAACGGCTGATGAATTTATTGCTGACGGCGACCAAAAGCTGGAGAAAAAGCAGTACGAAGCTGCTCTGACTGCCTACGACCGCGCCCTGAAAGTGCAGCCTGGTAACGCCGCCTTGTGGTACAGCCGCAGCCGTGCCCTCACCGAACTAGATCAAAAAGAAGCCGCGCTAGCAGCCCTCGATCAGGTCACTCAGCTCACCCCGGAAAATAACGAAGCCTGGTATCACAAAGGGCTACTGCTGCGGGAACAGCGGCGCTATGAAGAGGCTCTAAGCGCTTTTGGCACCGTGATTGAGCGTGACCCGACCGATGCCAAGGCATGGCTGAATCAGGGCATGGTGCTGAGCCGGTTGCGCAAGCGAGAAGAAGCGATCGCTGCCTTTGACCGAGCCCTCGACATCAATCCCGAATACCACGAAGCCTGGGTAAACCGGGGCGTTGCTTTCGGCATTTTACAGGCGCACGAAAAGGCGTTTGAATCGTTCGATCAGGCGGTGACGCTGCAAGCTAACGACGCAGTGGCATGGCTGAATCGAGGTCTGGCCCTGACGGAACTGGAGCGCTACGAAGAAGCGATCGTTTCCTTTGACAAGGCGGTTCGGTTTAATCCTAAGCTGGCCAAAGCTTGGGATAATCGGGGCTATGTGCTGCTGAAGTTGGGCCGAGATCGGGACGCGCTGAAGAGTTTTGATAAGGCGATCGCTGCCAACCCCAACTACGCCAAAGCCTACTACAACCGGGCCCTGAGCTACGCCCTCCAGCGCGACAACGACCTTGCCCTGGAGAACCTTCAGCAGGCCGTCCGCCTGGAGCCCAGCTACAAACAAGAAGCCCTCGCCGACGAAATTTTTGAAGATATTTGGAGCGATGACTGGTTCAAAGAACTTGTCGGCCAATAGCAGATCCTGTTAAATAATTCCTTTTATCTTTTGACAGAGAAAAACCTCTCTCCTTCGACCAAGGCAAAAGACCAGCAAAGCCATTTTACTGAAAGGGTAAAATATTCGAGAGGAATACTTATGGCAGTTCGCTATTTTTCGCTGGTGGTAGGCTTTGTCTACACGCTGGCTGGATTACTCGGCTTTTTCCCTAGCTTTGTTGAGCCTGCTCAGGTTCCTGAATTTATGACTCAGGTGGGCACGGGCACGGCGGCAGGATTTGGCTATTTGTTCGGTTTATTTCCAACCACTATAGTCAACAACATTTTCAACTTGATAATTGGCATTGTCGGCATCGCTGGCTTTTTGAGTACCGAGCCCGGTGCTCGCATCATCGTCGATTCGCTAGCCGTTTTGTTTGGGCTGCTGACGTTTTTGGGTCTTTTTCCGATTGCCAACACTACCTTCGGCCTCATGCCGATCTTCGGTAGCGACGTTTGGCTGCACCTGGCAACGGGCTCTTTGGCTGCATACTTCGGCTTTGCGCGTGACCAGGGACGCCTGCGCAGTACTTCCCCTCAAAACCTGGAGGTGCAAGACCCTTATGGCAGGACGAAATATCTCTAGATATCCAGATCCTATCGGAGAATCGACGCATAAAAAACCCTGATAAAGCGGGCCGCTCAGTACGTGCTTAACGTAACGCATAAGTATCCAGCAACTCTCGCTGGCTGAGCGGAGCCGTAGGTGCTTCACCAGGCTATTCCGCTTTGCAAAGCGAAGATTGAGGGTCGTATCAAATTTTGAAACCAGCTTCAAAGCCGTAGAAATTTTGAATATCTTAGAGAGACGCTACAACAGCCCCATGCTGTAAGGATGTTTCAATAGTGTCTCTTCTAACTACTGGCGTTTGCGCTGGCTTAATGATTGCGGTTAGCGGTATCTCAACCGTTGCGGCTCAATCTTCTATCGACGGGTCTCTAACCATGCCTGCTGCGGAAATTGCTCAGGCAAACCCGACTCTGTCGCGCCTACTCGTTCATCGCGTTCAGCGCGACCTAGCTCAAAGACTTAACGTTGCGCCCAATAGCCTCCAAGTTGTCGAAACGACTGCTCAAACTTGGCCCGACCAGTGCTTTGGCCTAGCTCGCCCAAATGAGCGCTGTATGGGCGGAGAAATTCAGGGCTGGCAGGTGCAGGTCGCCAGTGCCCAGCAGATGTGGACGTATCGGACTGACCGCGCAGCGCTACGACTGCGCTTAGAGCCGTTGCCGGGAACCGCCGACTTTGGCCGGGGAGACTTTTCTGCTGAAGTCAGTCAGCAACTGCTCAAAGCCGTCGCGCAACAGGTTCAGCAACCTATCGCTGACTTAAAAGTTTTAGAAGTGCAGCCTGCTGTCTGGAACGGCTGCTTAGGTATTTTTGAACCCGGTACTTTCTGTACTGAGATAGCCATTGCCGGATTTAGAACCATCATTAGCGATGGTCAAACTGTCTGGGTGTATCATCTCAGTGAGGATGGTACTCAGATTGCTCAAAACATTACTGCGAGCGGTGCTGAGAGCCTGGTAAGTACTCTCTTCAGGCCGATAGAATCCGAGCAGGTGCCTGACCTGGATACTGAAATCATTTTTCAAAGTCAGCTTAGCGGCGACCTGACCGGTTCTGTGCAAATTACAGCGCTTACGGCTGATGGCACGCTCTACCGCGAACAGTCTAGAGTGATCGAAGGCGAAGCCCCTACGCGCACGGTGATTCGCCAACTCTCACCTGAGGAAGTCACTGCCTTTATGAACGTTCTTGAACAGCAGCGTTTTCCCAACCTCAGCCGGATGCGCTACCTCACAGAAGCAGCCTTTGCCGACTACCCTACTACCCGCCTTGAAGCGCCTGGAATGAGCGTTGAATACATCGATTTGGAGGTGGAGAGCTTGCCGGTAAGCTTGCGGAATGTGATTGCGGCTTGGCGAGCGATCGCGCCTTCCTAAAAATGGCCAAACAAAGCGTTTCCGAGTCTGGGTTTGACGAACTTACCTAGAAACCTCCTTCTCAAGATAGAGAGTAAAACCTGAGAAAGAGCAGATCATAGCTGCACTGTTCACGTTTTTTATTGAGCAGACAAGAGTCAAAAAACAGCTTAAAGCGGAGATTGGTCAGGGCTATCAGTACCTGGCCATTTCTCTGGTTATTTTTACTCATAGGTCAGCAGCTATGTTTTTGTTTTTGGTAGAGCCAGTTTCTGAAACGTTACGTGCGCCAGTCGCGACTTTTGTGCTGCTGCTGGCGATTGTGCTGGTTGTGCCCCCTATTTTTGAGCGTTTTAAACTGCCGGGATTGGTGGGGTTGATCGCAACTGGCGTCGTTTTTGGCGGTAGCGGCTTGGGCTGGCTAGATGCCGAATCTGACACGATGCAACTGCTGTCGGAAATTGGCAAAATCTACCTGATGTTCGTTGCTGGGCTGGAAATTGACCTGATCCTGTTTCAGAAAACGCGCGATCGCTCTATGGGTTTCGGGCTAATGACGTTTGCTTTGCCTTTAGTCGGGGGAATAGCAATTGGGCTGTTTTTTGGGTTTGGGTGGCTGTCGGCTGTTCTGATTGGCTCGCTGCTGGCCTCGCATACCCTACTTGCCTACCCAATTGTGCGACGGCTGGGGGTCGTCGATGATGAAGCCGTGACGGTGACGATTGGCGCAACCATTTTTACAGATATCGGCTCGCTGCTGGTGCTAGCAATTTGTCTGGGGATTAGTCAGGGTGACTTTTCTATTGTTAAGCTGCTGACGCTACTGGGCTCGTTGGGGCTGTATGCCGTGGCGGTGCTGATTGGTCTCAAGCAGCTTGGCAAGCTCTTTTTCCGCAAAATGGGCAGAGATGAGGGTAATCGGGTGTTGTTTGTACTGCTCTCAGTGTTTCTCTCGGCAGTCGTGGCGCAGCTCATTGGCGTTGAAAGCATCATCGGCGCATTTCTGGCCGGACTGGCTATTAATAGCATCGTCGGCGATGGCCCGGTCAAAGAAAAAACAGAATTTATGGGCAGCGTTCTATTTATTCCTATGTTCTTTGTCAACATGGGACTGTTGCTCGACCTCGACGCCTTTGCCGACATTTTGGCTTCGATCAGTTTACCGCTGTTAATTGTCGGCGTACTGCTGCTGACCAAGCTGATAGCATCACTGGCAGCCAAAAAACTGTATGGCTATAGCTGGCCGCAGACCTGGACGATGTGGTCACTCTCTATTCCGCAGGTAGCGGCGACGCTGGCAGCGGCTTTGGTCGGCTATGAAGCAGAAATCATCAGCACAGAAGTCTTCAACAGCGTTATTTTACTGATGTTAGTGACGGCAGTTTTAGGGCCGCTGGTTACCACTAGCGCTGCTCAAACGCTGGCGCTTCAGAAGACTTTCGATGAGAGCGACGAGTTAGACTGGCTGCCGCCCCCTAGCGAAATTCCTGATTCCTTCTCGGTGGTCGTGCCGGTGTACAACCCGGAGAATGAGCGATCGCTGATTGAACTGGCTGCCACCGTTGCCCAGTACGCAAACGGACGGGTGATCCCCTTGGCGATAGCACTTGCCCAACCGCAAATGGACTCGCCTCAGCTCACCAAAGCACTCACCCGTAGCCGTCAGCTTTTAGAAGACGCCCAAGCGGTGAGCGAGGAATTTGAGGCGACAACTGAACCTGAGCTAAGAATTGACTACAACGTTTCTCAAACGATTGCCCACGTAGGCCGGGAGAAAAACGCCAATCTGATCGTGTTGGGAATGGCCAAACAGTCTCAGATCACCAGGCAACTGTTCAACAGTATTCAGGACGATGTGATGCGCATTGCCCACTGTCCGGTGGTGGTCGCCCGACTGCTCAAATCGCCTGCCACTGCCAAGACCATTTTGATCCCGATTGAGACGCCCTCAGTGATGACGCTGCGAGTGCTACGGTTTGCCCAGGTGCTAGCCGCTGCCAACAGTGCCAAAGTCACCTTACTGCACGTGCACAGCCCTCGCACGTCGGCAGTTAGCCAAACGCGAATCAAAAAACAATTAGAAGTGCTGATAGATCGGCTACCGCCTGCTGACTGCTCGATTGAGATTGAGTTGTTAGCCAGAGACAATGTGGTTTTGGCTATTGCCAAGGCTGCTCGTCAATATGATTTGGTGATTTTGCGATCGCAGCGCCGTCGTCATGGCAACGGCCTCACAATTGGAGAAAATACGACACCGTTAGTGAAGCAGATCACGGGTTCTGTTATCCTGGTCGGTGAGCCCCATTTACAGCCCGCCCGTCTGCCTGCACGTCGCTCGGGAACATCATCAGACTTATCATCCCTCGCTCACCCGGTTACTTGATCCTTGATACCAAGCTTGAACCTGCACTTGTCAAAGCCCTCTATTGCAGCAGTTGAGTCACGCACCATCAGCTCGTAGGACGAGATTATGCAAAAGGCAAGTATCTGGCGTCAAAGCCTGCTGGCTGTGCTGACCAGCTTACTGTTTGCAGGCAGCTTCGTTGCAGGAAAGTACACAACGGATGAGATGGGGCCGCTGCTGATCACCCTGCTTCGCTACATTATCGCCGCCGCATTCTTGGGATTGTTGGTGTGGCAGCAGGGCGATATCGGACAGCGAATTGATGTGGCTTCGCGGCTAGATAAAATTTGTTTCTTTTTGCTGGGTACTTTCGGCGTTGTAGGCTATCACTTCTTCTTCTTTTCTAGCCTACGCTATACGGCAGTCGCAAATTCGGCCATTATCAATGCGTTTAATCCGGTAGTGACTGGCTTTTTGGCGGCGGTAGTGCTGAAGGAGAAATTGGCGCTGCGCAATTATTTGGGGGGAGCGATCGCTATCCTCGGCGTCCTGGTTCTGCTGACTGACGGCAACCTTACAGCGCTGTTACAGCTTCAGTTTAACGCGGGCGATTTGCTGATGCTGTGCGCGGTGCTCTGCTGGGCCTGCTATTCTATTTTGCTGCGCTATTTGGGGCGGCGGTACAGTGGACTGGCGATGAGCTACTACGGGGCGCTGTTTGGCGTGGCACAGCTATTGCTATTGGTGGTGCCTGAGCTACAGCAAACCGGGTGGCCAAGCCTATCGTGGGAATCGGTTGCCGGTGTTTTTTACATGGGCATTGGCGCTTCTGGCATCGGCTACCTGTTGTTTACCCTGAGCACTCAGCGGATTGGGCCAACGAAGTCTACGAGTATTGTCTACAGTGGGGTGCCAGTCTGGGTGGCGCTGTTGGCCTGGCTGTTCTTTGCAGAGCCAGTGACGCCCTGGATGATTGTCAGTATGGGGCTGATTTTGCTAGGGCTACGAACGGTCTTACAACCTGCAAAAATCTCTTGACATGAGTCGGTAGGGTGGCACTGCCCACACATCTACCTGGCGAATGACTTCGGGTCTTCTTGAGGTTGATTTACGCTCTGGAGAATAGCGAAGAAACGGCGCACTGCCCACCCTACCTGACTTGGTCTCGGGCACAGCGGCAGTCAGAGAGCGGACAGAAACTGAGCAGGTGTAAGCATTGGGATATTTTGAACCGTCTGTAGAACGAGTAAATCGCGATCACCCGTGATCAGTGCTTGGGCTTGAGCAGCGATGGCTGTTGCTATAATCTTGGCATCTGCTGGATCGCGCAAATCGTCGAATTTAGAGACGGTGATACTAACAAATTGGGAGAGGGACGTTGCGATCGCCAACAAACTTGCCGCAGTGTGCTCGCGCTTTTGTAGCCGAGGTTGAAACTTCGGCCTCTGTAGGGTAGCTTCTAGCTCACGCATAAGTTCCGGCGAAACATAGCTTGTGATCCTTTTCTCATAAGCCAGGCGCAAAATTTCTCCGGGTACGCCACCCCATAAAAGTCCAGAAATTCAGACATTAACATCAACGACAACTTTCACGATTCAGCCCATAGGGCTTGGCGGACGGTCTTTACTTCTGTGCTAATTTCCTCAAGGGTTGGCTGGTTAGCATCAGAGGACAGCTCATCAAGCGCTTGAAAAAAGTGATTGAGGTCGCGCTGAGGTGCCTGTACAGAGGCAGTTTTCAAACTCTGTACAGTTTGAGACAGGAGTTCTTGCTCTGCGGGCTTAAGTGCCAAAATGATCTGTGCTAGGGAATTCACGAGCTGGGTGTTGATGCTAGCAGACATGATTATGTGGCCACGGTAGTTGGAGCGATCGCTGAATTGGAGTAGCGATAACCCGTTCAATCTATTTCATTTTAATCTTATCAACGCCATGAGGAAATTTCACCGGTCGCCCTCTATCGAATTGAGGTGCTTCTTAAGCTTATTTGTGAGTGGTGCTTTTATGAGCTTACAGCAAGCCAGCAGGCCAGCGGGAAGATTAGATATTCTACGAAAAAGAGCTTCCAGATGAACTGGTAAAAGTCTGGATAGGAGATGTCTTTTTTGGTGTGGGAGGGGTCGAGATCGACGCGGCGGCTGAGCCACCAGAAGGAGAGAATGCCGAGGGCTTGAGCCACCATTAGAAAGAGCGGCTGAACGCCTGGGAGAAAGGGGGCGGCGACGATGAGTCCGCCGTAGCAGGCGGTGAGTACCCAGCGGGCGAGGCTGAAGACCTTTTTGCGGCCCAGTCGTAGGGTGTAAGTGGAGATGTTGAACTGGCGATCGCCCTCCAAGTCAGGAATGTCTTTAAATATCGCGATCGCAAAGCTAAACACCAGCACAAACAGCGTCAGCGCCCACACCCGCGCCGGGACAGCCGCTCGTAGCCCTAGCTGAGTCGCAAAGTACAAGTACAGCCCCAAATTCACAATTGCGCCGCGCACCACCAAAATGCACACCGACGCCCAGAAAGGATTGCGCTTCAGCCGTACCGGTGGCAGCGAATAGGCCGTGCCAATGATCAGGCTCAGGCCGATGGTGAGCATGAGATAGCGGTTTTGAGAGAGCAGGGCAAGGGCGATCGCTGCGCCACCCATAATCCCGACTAGCCACTGCGCATGTCGCTTGGTAAATTCACCCGAGGCAATTGGCAAATCGGGCTTGTTGATGCGGTCAATGGCAATATCTTCTACCTGGTTGAGGCCGACGATGTACACGTTGCCGCACAGGCAGGCGACCCAGGCAATCAGCCAGCTCCAGAGGGCTGTACTCCAGGGAAGGGGGGAAGTTGCGGTGAGGGCGATCGCTCCCAGCGCCGTGACACTCAAGCTCGTGCCGATGATGGTATGCGGCCTGGAGAACTTCCAAAATGCTCGCAGCCAGGCCAGCGGATTTTTGAGCGGATGCAGGGGCGCAGAGGGCCGCGCCGGGATAGAAGATTTAGCCATGCCCTAAAATGTACACCGAAATTTGTCCCGATTTCTTAGCGACATGGGTATAGATTTCCTACGATCTTTACGGCTTTGCAGAGTTTGCGGGGTGGCTAATGCGGCGACTTTGGGTGATTTGCCAGCTCAGGACAATCACCGGCAGCAAGCCCACCAGCATTATGGTCAGGGCCGGCGCTGCTGCCTCGACCAGCCGCTCATCGGAGGCGTACTGATATACCCGCACAGCCAGCGTATCAAAGTTGAAGGGTCGCATCACCAGCGTGGCGGGCAGCTCCTTCATCACGTCGACAAATACCAGCATAATTGCCGTCAGCAGGCTGCTAGTCATCAGCGGCGTATGAATTTTCACCAGGGTTCTGGTCGGTGAATAGCCCAGGCTGCGGGCCGCGTCGTCCAGGTTAGGGCGAATTTTGGCTAAGCCCGATTCTACAGAGCCCAGGGCGACGGCTAGGAATCTGACCAGATAGGCAAATATCAGGGCGGTGATGGTGCCGCTGATTAGCAGGCCGGGTGAACT
>JBBQAC010000142.1:0-11814 GCA_038315915.1 Phormidesmidales cyanobacterium | reverse complement strand
GTGTCAAACCCTTTACCTATCAAGCGGCTGACTTGCAAAAGGTTCACCAGACCAATCGAGCCCTCGAAGGCGACTGTGTGAAAAGTCACCAGCGCTTTCTCTCCTGGTTCCGCTTGAACATCGGGGAATACTTTCTCTTCGTAATCGACAAAAAAGTCACCGGCCTTGTGGGCAGGGGCTGTTACTTCAGGCATATTTGTTCACTCCCATGTATGAGTTGGTTACAACACTAAAAGGTCTACAATCGTTCTCTTGTATCTGTTGTTACAAAGCCTGTAAGCCTGACAGTTGAGACAGCCCACCTCAATGAGCACCTGTCTTTTTGTACAGGTCAAGGGCTGGCAGCAGTCAGAATTTGCCTCCTTTTTCCTACGTTTGGCCCATATGTTTGGCTATATGCCCTGTTCATAAAACGAGACCTCTGCTTCTGGTAACTACGGATACAGGTGTCTTCAATCCTCGGCTTTATGGTTGGAGGGTCTAGATGAAAGCTTTTTTCGCAACTTGGATTCATGAAGTCGCACTTTCCTGTGGTGATTGTCGGTGGCGGTCAGGCAGGGCTTTCGATTAGCTACTGTCTGAAGCAAAAAAATATTGACAACATAGTCTTTGAAAAGAACAAAATTGCTCACGCTTGGCGATCGCAAAGGTGGGACACATTTTGTCTGGTGACGCCCAACTGGCAGTGTACGCTACCGGGCTACCCTTACGCAGGTGATGCCCCCTATGGCTTTATGCAGCGAGACGAAATTGTTCAATACGTAGAGGACTATGCCAGTTCTTTTCAGCCCAACATACAGGAAGGGGTTGCCGTTACAAAGGTGAGCAGAGGCGAGGCCACCAGAAGATTTGAGATTTCCACTTCGGCAGGAAGCTACACCGCCGATCAGGTGGTGGTCGCAACGGGAGGCTACCACCGGCCCAAAGTTCCACGAATGGCCGAAAGCTTACCGAAAACGGTCGTCCAATTACATTCTTCAGAGTATAAAAGTTCAGCGCAGTTAGGCGATCGCCCTGTTCTCATCATCGGCACCGGTCAGTCGGGCTGTCAGATCGCCGAAGATCTGCATTTAGCCGGTAAGCAGGTGCATTTGTGTGTTGGGGGAGCGCCGCGATCGCCCCGGCAATATCGCGGCAAAGACGTAGTCGATTGGCTCGACAAAATGGGCTATTACGATATGCCCATCGACGAGCACCCCCAAAAAGAATCGGTCAGAAGCAAGCGCAACCACTACGTCACCGGGCGCGGCGGCGGACGCGAAATTGACCTGCGCCAGTTTCACCTGGAAGGTATGCAGCTCTACGGCAAGCTCAAATCTATTCAAGGCAGTCACCTCACCTTTCACCCAGACCTCACGCAAAATCTCGACCAGGCCGATGAAGTCGCCGAAAGCATCAAGCGCACCATCGACAAATACATCGAAAAGCACCAAATTGATGCCCCGACAGAGCCACCCTACGTTCCCGTTTGGCAACCAGACGCCGATCCAATAGATCTGGATATGCAGTCCGCCAACATCGGCACCGTAATCTGGTGCACAGGCTATCACACCGACTTTAGCTGGATAGGAATTCCAGCCTTCGATGGCAAAGGCTATCCCACTCACGAACGCGGCGTCAGTGAAATAGAAGGTCTTTACTTTATCGGGTTGCCCTGGCTTTACACCTGGGGTTCAGGTCGTTTTTCGGGCGTTGCTCGCGACGCTGAACATATCGCCAATTGCATTTCCCTCAAAAACAGAGTGCTTCCAAAACAATCAGTCGGCGCTGTTAATGAGGTGGCCATCGGCTCGTAGCCTTACCCGATTGAACGGAAGGATGCAGCCATAGTTGCGAGAAAGCGCTACTGTCAGAAGCGACTGAGCTATTTCTATGAAGGTAGCCTATGGACGTTTCTGTGATTGGCGCAAGTGGTGACTGTGGGCGGGAGATTGTCTCTCGGCTGGTTGCCCTCGGGGCCCTGATGCCTACTGAACGACTACAGCTCGTGGGCCGCGAAAATGGGCGCAGCAGCCAGATTCTCTATGGGCTGTGCAGCGATTTGAGTGATGCCTATGCTGAAAAAGCACCTGTGCTTGATGTGGCACTGACCCCAGAGGATATTGTCGCTGATGTGATTGTGATGGCGGCGGGGGCAACGGTCAGTGGCGACACGGTCTCTCGCTCAGCCCTAGCAGCAACGAACCTGCCGATTTTTGAAAGCTATGCCAAGGCGATCGCTCAGCACGGCTACGGCCACGAGGTCGTGATCATCGTCACCAATCCGGTAGAGCTAGCGGTAGAAGTCTTTAGCCGCCACTTAGGTAGGCATCGGGTCATCGGCGTCGGGGCCTACTCTGACTCCCTGCGCTTCCGGCGAGAAATTGCCGCTGACTTAGGCATTCGCCGTCAGCTCGTACAGGGCTTTATCGTTGGCGAGCACGGCGAAGGCATGGTGCCCCTCTGGAGCAGCGTCAAAATTCACGGTATGACCTCAGACGAGTTGCGAAACGCACGGCGGCAGCTCCAAAGAGCGCGAACCGTTGACCGATTTCCCACCGAGGTTGCCGAAGAGAAACAGCGGGTAATGGGCTATCTCCAGGCAGGCAAAGTGGCCCAGGCTTACAGCTATGTCGACAGTCTGCCGCCTGACCTGCGAGTCGTCCTCAAGCCCTTTGTCACGCATATTTCAGGCGCAAAGACCATTGCCGCCACCGCCAATGTCACCACTGACCTGATTCAAAACCTCCTAGAAGGAAGAGAAATGGTGGTGTCCGGTCAGGTACAGCTCGACGGTGAATTTTACGGACTGCGCACACCCCTGGGCGTGCCGATTGTGGTAACGCCTTTTGGCTGGACTCAGGTGGTGCCCCTGCAACTATGGGCCGAAGAAGCCGATTTACTACAGACGGCAGCTGCCCAACTCAATCAGCGACTTAAGGAAGACTTACAGCATGGCTAGTATTGCAAACGAAATTGCCAATGACGCGGCCCATAGGAGATGGGTTTTTGTCGTGCGGGTGATGGATAAGCCCGGCACATTGACCGCCGCTGCCGCCGTTTTCTCCAATCGCGGCGTCTCTTTAGAGGGCATTTTGGGCAGTGGCATTGGGGCGACTGCCATTGAAGACGGGCGGCTGATTTTGAACTTTCGGGCGACCGCGCCCAAGCAAGATCTTCTGCGGCGGGCGTTAGAGAGACTGCCGGATGTCTTCAGGGTCGATGCCTATGCCTATGACGATCAGCGGCTGAGGGCGATCGCCATCGCCAAACTCCCCCTCTCCACCAAAACCCTCAACGACGACGACAGCTACTCAATAGAAACCGTCGCCCAGACCAAGACCGAGCGCATAGTTATGCTCAACGGCACGCCGCTGTCTGTCGAAAGTGTGATCGACCAGTTTCGACAGCACGACCAGCTCAAAGACGTTGTCATGTCCTATATCGCCATTTAAGACCAAGCCTCGTCTACATTCATGTTGGCTTCCTCGTGAATATAGTCCGGCTTCTGCCGACGCGGCAGTTGCCCGGAGAGCACCAAATGGGCCATCGCATCGCAAATCACCCGAGTGGCCATCAGCGCTGTCATATCGCTAACATCATACGGCGGCGACACTTCGACTACTTCCATGCCACAGACCGGCGCTTTTGCCACAATCTTACCCAGCAGATAGAGCGCTTCGCGGGGCAGCAGTCCCCCCGGCTCCGGCCAACCGGTACCCGGCACAAAGCCCGCGTCAATACAGTCGATATCGAAGCTGATCCAAACGCAGTCAGTCCCATCTAAAGCCCGATCCAGCGCAAAGTCCACCGCTGCGTCTAGCCCCATATCCATAATGTCAGTCACCGTCAGGATATTAGTGGCCCGCTCCCGGCACACCTTGACCCCAGGTCGAGGCACCTGCCAGCCGCCAATGCCGAGCTGCACCAGGTTTTTGGCCGGGGCATTGGCCATATTGGTGGCATGAAACCAGGGACAGGTGTGCATCCGCTCATCTAAATCGGTCTCTTGCGTATCGACATGGCGGTCAAAGTGAATGATGCCGACTTTTTTGTCGCCTAGGTGACGACAAATTCCTCGGACTGTCGGAAATCCAATCGAGTGATCTCCCCCCAAAAGCATCGGAAAAGCACCTGAGCTAAAGACATGGGCTACGCCTTTAGAGATCTGGTCAAACGATTTTTCGTTGTTGCCAGGAATGGTAAAAATGTCACCCACATCACAAAGCTTAATCTGCTCTCTGAGGTCAACGCCCAGCTCAAAGTTGTAGGGGGTGTACAGCGCCGAAATTTTGCGAATGCCCTGGGGGCCAAAGCGAGTGCCGGGGCGGTAGGTGGTGCCCGAATCGTGAGGCACGCCCAATATGGCCACATCGTAGTTGCCTACTAACCGCACGTCCTCTACGTAGGGAGCCTTCATAAAGGTGTTGATGCCCGCGTAGTGAGGCAGTTCTCCTCTAGAGAAGGTGGAGATGGTGCGATCGCGAATACTTTCTGCGGCCTCTAACCCATAGGTCAACCCCTGATCGACTTCCTGCTGCCACCCGGTCAAGGGTAAATGGGTCTCCAACTCCAGCGCCCGCTGTGCTTCAGATTGGGTTTCTAAAGAACCATCTGGGTTCTGGGATGCGGGATTATTAGAAGAGTCAGCTGTCATGGAAAAGCCTCAAGTGTAACTGAGCAGAATAGCAGTACTAAAAGAAATATTAAACCGTTAACTATACAAGGCACGATCATTTATACAAAAACCTATGAAAAAAGCCCGAGAGGAACTAGAAGTGAGTGTCACTCCTGAAATTTCTCCCGGGCTTTTCCCCCGCCGTGTAAGTTAGTAATAAAAGCTAACTCGACCTCTCTCGAACCAGACATCGTGCAAGCAAGCCCGACCGGAACCCTAGAAATCTTATGTTTTATGGGGCTTACTATAGAGCAAAGCCTTTTGATCGGTCAAGCCGTCATTCCAATCGCCCTGGCAAAGTGAGAGTATCTTAACAAACCACCGAAATGATTTCAACTCGTATCGGGCGATACCTTTATCCTTTGAAGCTGTTGTTAAGTTTCAAGCCAAAGCAAATCATCGTATTGATAGAGACATCGCTCGAAAGGCAGTAGCCTCGGCCTTTTTATCGAAGGCTAATGTTGGAGAAGCTTCTCGATCTGTTCAATTAGCATATTTGCTTCTAGGGTTCCGATCTCTTTGAATGAGGTGTCTGATCCGAGAGAGGCGACCTGCGCGGTTTTCAGCCGCTGGATTCATAGCGGGATAAAAGCCCAGGAGGAACTGCACCACTTTTGTTGAGTGGCAGTTCTCTTCTGGGTTTTGTCATTTTTAGCTGTTGCCTGATCCACTCCGGCAGCGCGATGTAAACAACTATCGAGTTCAAAACAGGAGATTCATGAGCTACTTTGGGGGCGTCTCGCTGATTGCTGCTTTAGTGCTGGTTTATACCGTTTCTGGCGGTCTGTTTGCAGTGGCTTATACCGACGCTATTCAAATTGCGATCGCGTTTCTGGGCTCGCTCGTTCTGCTGGGGTTTATCGCCATTAACTTCGGTTTAGAGATTCCGGCTGGGATGGGGCCTTTTGACTTTGAGCAGCTCCTCACCCCTGAATCGGGAGCTGTTGTCAACTGGGCCACTATTCTAGCTTTGGGACTCGGCGATATTGTCGCTATCGACTTCATGGCCAGAATATTTGCGGCAGATAGTCCTGAAACAGCCCAGCGCGCCTGCTTTATCGGCTGCGCTGGGACTTTGATTATCGGCATTCCCTTCTCTATTGTCGCGCTCTCCTCTAATCAGATTCTAGAGCAGGCGGGCGTTACTCCCGATGGCCCCATTCTGTTTGCTCTGCTGGGCAGTGTTGTTCCTCCCGTCATCGGTCTACTGGTCATTATGGCGATTATGTCCGCCTCGCTCTCTACGGCTGACGGCGCTATCTTAGGAACCTCTTCAGTCATTGCCCACAATGTGATGGGGATTGGCCACGGGCACAATGAACTCAATGGCCACAGTAGTGGCGGCGATCAGTTCCTGAAAATCACCCGACTGATGGCAGTTGTGATCACGGTGATAGGCGTTTTCTTTGCGCTCCGAATCCCGCAGACGGGTGTGCTATTGCTGCTCGCCTTTGATCTGGGCTTTGCCGGTCTGGTAGTGCCCTTGACCGGCGGGCTCTTCTGGCGCAAAGCAACTCGGCAGGGCGCGTTAGCCTGCATTATCTTTGGGTCTCTCACTCGTCTTGCTTTGTTTGCGCTAACGCCCGTGATGTTCGGGGTCGAAAACACCTTGCTTTATATTCCTAATAGCTTGTTCTCGGAGACCTTTGACGGATTTCCAACGTTGATTAGTCCAGTCATTGGGCTAATTGTGTTTATCACCATCTCGATCCGGACATATGTCCCTATGCCTGTTCAGATGCTTGAAAGAGAGAGGGTTTTAGCTCGTTTATAAAGGCCCGACTGGGCGGCGAATGGCTACCGCTAGGGAATAAGCCCGAGATTTTTCGCCGCCCACGAGCAAACGCTGATGGATACTCGCCGGGGCGTTTGCGGAATTCAGTCGACTAGAGCTTACTGATCAAGCAGACGCTAAAGTTGATGATTCAGGTGCGATTTCTTCGGCTTCAACGGCAGACTCCGTAGTGGGCGGCGAAGGCGGAATTTTCAGGTCTTCAAAAATGCTTTTGATCGAACTGGCGACTGGCACCGCCACAATCAGTCCTAAGAAACCTGCAATCTTAGTGCCGAGCAGAAGAGAGAGTAGAATCCATACCGGATTCAGCCCGACAAATCCGCCGATTAGCTGCGGAGCGATCGCATTTTCCACCACCTGGTCTATCACCGCCGCAACAGCCACCACCCGCACCCCCAGCCAAATGCTCTTCAGCGCCGTCAAAAAGCTGATAATCGTAATGCTCAAAGCAGGGCCAAAGGGAAAAATCGCCATCACCCCAACGGCAATCCCAAACAGCAGCCCAAACGGCACTCGAATTACGACAAAGGCAATCGTCATTGCCGTGCCCATCAGCAGGGCGACGGTGATTTGTCCCAGAAAATAATTTTGAAAGTTCTGCCGGATCAGCGGTCTGGCGTGCAGGTTCCATTCTTTAGGCAACCACTGAAAAATACCGTCCCAGAGACGCTCACCATGCAGCAACAGGTAAAAAGTCAGCACCACTGTCAGGCCCAAATCCACCACGCTGCCAATCGCATCAGGCAACAGTCCCAAAACGCCCGCACTCACACTCTGTAGCTGAGTCGTCAGCTTGGTCTGAAGCTGAACGGCCAAGCTCGCCAAGTCTATTGGCAGGTTAAGTTCAACTGCCCAGGTTTGAAGCGCATTCATTTGCGCCATGCCCGAATCCAACCAGGAGGGTAAGCGCCCGGTCAGGTCATTGATTTGCGCGACTAGCGGCGGCACCAGCAGTAAACCCAGCACGCCCAGCACCGAAATTGAGCCTAAGAGCACGAGCAAAATGGCCAGCGATCGCCGCAGCCGAAATCGTGCCATCCACTGCACTGGGTAGTTGAGCAGGAAAGAAAGCAACGTCGCCGTCAAAAAAATCGTCAGCTGCGACCGGAAGTAGGCAAAAATTTGTAGCGCTACCCAGCCATTCAAAGCCAACAGTGGCAAAGCAAGGCCCCATATCATCCAGCGCGGCAGTCGGTTTAACCAGTCCATAGGCGAGGCGTTCTCAGTCAAGCGATTCATTCTTGTTCATAATGCAGCCTCTAGCCACCTATCGACATGTACCAATAGTAAGTAGCCATCGGAATCACCGTAGCGGCAATCAGCAGCACCACCACCACAATAGTTGACGACCCTCTTGTCGCTTCGGTCTCTTCAGCGGTCGCAAAGTTGCGATCAGTCTCTATCGTATTGTCATATTCTGGCGGCCCCGGATCGGGCTCACCCGATATCACGGCGACTAAGCGATCCGTCGCATTCAAAAATGATTGATTATATTGGTTGCCGCGCAGTAAAGGCACCTTCATCGTCTCCTCAATGACGCTTTGAGCAATCTCATTCGGTAATACTTCAGCGGTTTTTTCACCGACGCTAATGCCGATATTGTTGGTCAGATCATCCAGCACGATAATGGTTTTGTTTGCCTGTGCCTCGGGCGTTGAGAACCAGCGTTCCATCAGCTGATCGGCAAAGCTTTGAGCGGTCTCGCCGTAGTCTAAGCGGTGAATTGTCACGAAGCGAACCTCGTTGCCCGTCTCTTCAGCCAGCGTGCTGAGGGCATCAGCAATTTTGCCCTCATTCAGCCGGGATACTTGAGTGGCTTCATCCAAGATCCAGGTGCTGGCAGTTCGCGGCATGCTGTACATACCCGTGGCGAGTGCTGGGGCCGCTACCGCTTGAATGGACAAGAGCGCGATCGCAAGAACACAAAGTAGCTGACGGAACCAGCCGAAAGACTTTGACATGAGCTTTAAAGAGAATAATGGCGTTAGTTTAAATAATAGACTACGACATCAAAAACTCGTGCTGACGCAGTATTTTTTGCAGGTTCGTCTCGGCTTCGAGCAGGCAGGCATGGCCGCTCTTGGGCAGCAGCGTAAAGTGGGCGTTGGGAAACCGCCCCTGCAAACTTTTGGCCTCACGCTCAGAAGGCAGCAGCCGATCATTTCCCCCGGCAATTAATAAAACTGGATGGGTCATCCGCTCTAAAGGCAGGCGTTCCACCTCAAAACGGCTGAGCATCGCCATCCGCCAGGCGGCAGTTTTGGCAGGTACCGAGCCCATGGCCACTTCGAGCGCTTTGCGATCGCGCCAGTTCACCCGAAACGGCTCGATTAAAAAAGGCACAAACCCTCTGGCACTGTAGCGGTAGGCCAGGTTTGGTAGCTGCCGGGTAATGAGGGAGCCTAGCTGCATCCAGGGCAGTCGCCGAAATGAAGAGGCCGGATTGACCAAAATAATACGATCAAACAAATGGGGCGACTCGGTCAGCACCTGCATAGCCAAACAGCCGCCAAATGACTCGCCGCACAGGTAAACCGGACGACGATGCTGGCCGACCTCTTCGGTGATGAGGCCACTCACCTGCCGGGCCAGCGGCTCCCATTCCGAGGTGTCTTCGGGTGAAATCGCTACACAGCGCAGATCAAACCAGGGTACCAGGCGATCTATCTGCGATCGCAACAATGTTCCGGTGCCGTCCATCCCCGGCAAAAATACAAACAGCGGCTTGTTGGGCTGAGCGGGCCGGGGCGACAAAAACCGCACCAAGTTGACCGAAGGGGTCTGAATATCGCTTGCTACCATTAATAGCAGCCTGCCGCTAGCAGGGTTTGAACGTTGTCGTGGCAGTTTTCGCTGAGGGCCGAGGCGACCTGACTGGCCCGTTTGCCCCGATAGTCCTGACGCCAACCATCAGTCACCGAAATCGGTTTGCCGATGACGACAGTCACCCGCTGATAAATGACCGCCGGATGACGCCCAGCCTGGTTGAACAAGGGCTCGCTAGGGTCAAATAGGCTCAGCAGCTTAAAAGGAACGGTATCTTGCTGTTTTTCTTCCAGCGCCAGGATAGCGACGGGCACAATTTTCAAATTATCCACCGGAGCCCGCAGAGCCAAATGGGCAAAGCCCCGATGAAAAGGGCCAACCTGACCAGGCGGGGTAATTTCGACCATTGGCCCCGTGCCCTCAGGAAAAACGCCGATAGATTCTTGCGATCGCAAAAAATCTGTAGCCTGCTCAAAAAACTTACGTCCCCGCCTGTCCGGTTCGTCCAGCGGAAAGCAGCCCAACGCATCGACGACGTTTCGCATGACCGGCACCTGCGCCATGTAGTGATGGCAGGCGAAATGAACTGGCTTTGCCGCTGCCGTCATCAGCAAGGGCGCATCCAGAAAGCTACGGTGGTTCGCAATCATTAAAAACGGCGATTGCGGCAACCGCTCGGCATACTGTAGCCGAATGCGGATACCCAAAGAAAATAGCATCCAGCGAGAAATTTCAAGAGGACTGGTCAGGGGCATAGGGTTCAGTGAATAAAAAAGACGGCAGTTGCCGTCCAAGCTTTAAGACTTAACTTCAGTTGTAAGCTGCGGCACTGGTCGCTTACATCCTCCAAAAGAGACCTCTTCAGAAGAATTGCGGAGAGCTTCACCTAGCTTTTCCCAGAACAGTTAAGCCTCGGGGAAAAAAGCAAAAAAAAGGACAATCTCCAGGCTATAGCGCACCGGATCTTGCCCTTACTTTACACAACTTTACCTTGAGCATCAACCATGGTCTTAGCTCACGCCCTTCATCTCACGACACCTGAGGTGCTGCCCTTACCGTCTTTTGTGCGCTATCGGCTTCGGCTACCGGTAGCTGCATAGTGACGGGCCGGCACAGCAGAGAGTTCAATGGGAACAACATGGCCACCAGCGATCGCATCATCTAAAACAGATAGCAATCTCTGCTCTTCGCAGCTCAGCGGACCGGTGCGATACCGCTTAACTTCGGCAGCTACACCAGGAGCTAGTTCGCTGTTTAGCACAGCTGTACGCACCAGCAGTTCTAGACCGTTTGAGCGAGACTTAAAACTCGATGTTCCAAACATTTGATTAAACCCTAATAACTCACACTTCTGCTTTCTTTAAGTTGAGCTTACGTTCCGGACAAAAAACTTCAGAAAGTAAATTAAATTGCCAGCTAATTATGCTGCTCATACAAATTTACACTATCTCTACAAAAATAGCACGTTAGATTAATATAGTCATTTATCTTGATAGCTATCTCCGTATAATAACTATCTGCAAGTCGGCTCTCTATTGCTCTACTTCCCTAAAAAAATATTCAGCCGAGAAAATCGTATTCGTATGCTCACGAACTTCATTCTTCGGTAACATTCCGGTCAATTAAACTGCTCTGCAAGAGGCATTGACACGGTTACTTTACTTTCCAAAAGATAAGCTATCTCTCTAGAGATAGCAGTAACTACTCAGAGTTTTCCTCCTTTACATGAGAATAGAAACAGTGCCTCAGTAAATTCACTCGATTCCTTTACTCTCATAGAACTATTTATTTTTTACGGTTGTTTCCTTGAATTAGGAAAGTTGTAAAACGCCATCAATTTTTATTGATTGTCGGCGCATTTATTGGCTGGGCGGCAAGGGCGATCGCCCGAGGGAAAATCAGGTGCTCCTGCTGCTGAATTCGGGCTTGCAAAGACGCTACGCTATCTCCGGCCAGGACGGGTACTGCCGCCTGCATGATAATCGGGCCGCTATCGACGATCAGTTCGACATAGTGAACGCTGCACCCCGCAATTTTCACTCCTGCATTGAGTGCCTGCTCTACCGCCCGAATGCCCGGAAAACTCGGCAGCAAGCTCGGATGAATATTTAAGATGCGCTGAGGGAACGCCGCGATCAGCCGCTGGGTTACCCGGCGCATCCAGCCTGCCATGATCACCCATTCCACCTCATAGGCAGTCAGCACCGCCGCGATCGCCTCGTCTAACTCTTCTCGGGTCTCAAACGCCCGGTGATCTAACAGCTGCGCTGGAATCCCTAGCCGATTGGCCCGCGCTACGACCTTGGCGTCGGGATTGTTATAGATCACGACCTCAATTTTGGCATTCAACTCACCTCGGGCGATGGCCTGAGCAATCGCCTCAAAATTGCTACCGCTGCCCGAAGCCATAATGCCCAGTCGCAGCGGCGGCTCCAGCGCTGGCAGAGCCGAATGGGGGGAGATGAGCGCAGCGGTGACGGCTGAATCTGACATGGATGACTTTCCTCAAAAGCAGTAGGGCGTCAGGTATCTGACGCCACGTATCTATGTATAATCCTCGAAATCCAAACGGAAATTTGGCACATCTATCAACAAT
>JBBQAC010000201.1:0-8718 GCA_038315915.1 Phormidesmidales cyanobacterium | reverse complement strand
GGATCGGTGTCTGCCGGTTGAGGAAGGGGGGGAAGGCGGGGAGGGCGAGCCTCCAGCACAGTGGGAAACTGCATCGGCTGCTGAAAGGTTTTGGAAGCGTCGCGGATAGTTTTAAGGATGTCCGCGCCGTCTTCGCCAGTGGCCATTTGTAGTTTGGAGTCGCGAATGGTCACCGGTAAAAACTCCACTTTCATCTGATAGTTTCGCAGCGAAACTTTGAGGGCAGCGGTGTCGTGGTCTTTTAACGGCGTTCCGTCAAAGACGAAGTCGCCCAAAGAGTAAGCGATCGCCCGGTCACGATAAATCTCTGCGCCCTGAATCCGATTAGGATGATAGCCCACTACCAGATCTGCGCCAGCATCGACTGCTTCATGGGCCAAAGATTTCTGCCAGTCCTCTGGCACAGCGGCGGCTAGCGCACTTGCTGCGGTCGCCTCGATCAGGTCTTGCTCTTCGCCTAATGCGGCCAGCGTATCGCCCCAGCGATAGTTCACCACAATCCAATCAACCTGAGGGCGAATGGCCCGAATATCGTCAATGATATGCTGACGGTCTTCACTATTGGCCGAGGCCACGCCCGCTTTTTCGGCTTTTGCACCCTTAAGCGCATCTGGGTTGTAACCCAAGTAGGCAATTCGCTGCCCCTTAACTTCCAAAATTTCGGGTCGATGCGCCTCTCTTACATCTCGACCAGCGCCGACCCGATAAATGCCCTGACGATCTAGCGTTTCAAGGGTTTCATCCAGCCCTCTGCTGCCGTAGATCATGCTGCCTTCGCTGGCCAGACTGACTAGATCAATGCCACCGGATTTGAGCATTTGCACTGCCTGCGGGCGAGTCCGGCGATAAAAATCTTCTTGCAGAGAGGTGCTGGCATTGGCCAGAGGCTCAGCTAAGCCCACCATGGCTACGTCGGCCTGCTGGTAAATGTGGACATCAGAAAAAAGCTGATCGAGGTCATCTGCTTGCTCAAACGTGAAGTTGTCCAGGCTGAGTTCGCCGCCAAAAAGCAGGGTGACAGTGGGACTATAGGGCTGGTCAGGCGGGTTGTGAGGGATAACGGCAACTGTCTCTAGTGCGGCTTCAACCGTTCTGCCGCTGAACCGGCTAGCAGGCCGAAAGGCCACGGTGGTTGCTTCGTCGCTTTCGGCTGGCGGAAAGCTGTCTTCAGTAGTTTCTGCGTACCAGGGATCGACGGTTTCTTCGACCTCACTGACCACAGGGCTAGAAAGACGACCGGACAAAATCAGCTCGGTAAATCCGCCAAACAAAAAGGCAGCAGCCGTCGCGCCTGAAATGAGCGCAGCCCTGAAAAACTTGAACTGACTGCGGACAACCTGACGGGCAACCTGGCTGCGAGAGGACTCATGTACTAGCTGGGGAGCGGGCTTTTCTGGCGGTGCAGGTTCGGCGATCGCCTGATCAGCCTGTACTGCCGCCTGTTTTTGCAGGCGCTGGGTCGCTGTCGGAATCCGAATGGACTGCTCCCAGTCGGTTTTGGCAGCGCCGACAGAACGCGCGACCAGATGGACGCCTTCGATCACCTCCGAATTGAGCTGGTAGAGGCGATCGCACACCAGGCGAATCAGTCTTTTAGCCTGAGGTGGCCGCTCAAATTCGACTAAGATCTTAAGCCGACCGGGCAGTTCATCGGCCAGCACCTGAGCATACACATTCTGCGGAACCAGAGGCTCATTGAGCCAGTAAGCGATCGCCTGAAAGTATCCCGCTGCCGCCATCTGCTGCATATCCAGCCCGGTTAAGCCCCACGGCATCGGGTTCATGACGACCTCTATCGGCTCAATGGTGAACCCAATCGGCCAGGTTAAGTCGGTGGGTTCAGAATCTGAGTGTATAGATGTGATCGCCATTGATGGGCCTATTCAAAATCTTTTGATATCCGCTTACTTGCGAGCAGCTTACCCAATTTACTGGATATATCGTTGCTTTTTAGAGATTTTCGCTATCTTCAGGCACTGCTTCGGGAGCGGCAGGGGCAGGACTGACAGGGGCAGGACTGACAGGAGCAGGACTGACAGGAGCAGGACTGACAGTGGCAGGTGCTGGCCTTGGAACGGCTTTGTTAGTCTCCTGATAGACCAGCCCTGAAATTCGATGAATCAGCTCAGCGGCCCGACCATCGTTGGTCGGTCTCTCGACCAGCACTGCGACGGCGTAGCGCTTCCCGTTTGGCAAATCTACCAGGGCCGCGTCTCCCAGCGCCGATTCAATATCACCTGTTTTATTGTAGGTAAGGGCTCCTTTCTCTTCAAGACCGGCGGCGATCAGGCTTTTGTTCCGGGTGCGGTTGAGAATGTTGAGGATGCGATCGCGCGATCGCACCGTCAAAGAATCCCCTTGACTAATCAGCAGCAAGGTATGTACCAAATCGCGGGCGCTGGTAGTGTTTGTGCCGTCGAGATCGGGCAGCGGCGTATTCAGCCGAGTTTGCTCTAAGCCATAGGCTTCAAAGCGGCTATTCATCACAGTCGGCCCGCCGAGCAGGTCAATCATCATGTTGGTGGCGGTATTGTCGCTGTTAATAATCATGTTGGTGGCGACCTCTAGCGCTGTGAACTGGCTTCCGGGCGGCGATACCTGCATTTCTCCAGAACCTTCGGCAATCTGCTCAGGCTGCATCACTATCACCTGATCGGGATCGATCCGGCCAGCGTCCACTTCTTCAAAAAAAGCCAGCAGCACCGGCAGCTTGATCGTGCTGGCAGCAGCGATCGCCCCCCCGCCTTCGAGATCGACATAGTTGCCGGTATCGACATCTACATAAAAGGCTTTGGGTAGGAGATCGGGATAAGTGTTAGGCAGCTCTTGAAAGGCTGCTTTGAGCGGCGCGATCTCCTGATTGAGCGCGACTGGGAAAGTGACGGCCTGCTCGGCTGGGGTGGCGGGAGCAACCTCGGTGCTGACCGCGCTATTGGCGTTACCGTTAGGAATCGCATCTCTCAGCAGGGTGCCGCCAATGGCCGCGATACCTAAGCCGACAATCGCCAATCGACCCAGATACAGAAGAGGGATGGGGAGTTTGCGCGATCGCCGAGAACTGCGTTTGCGAGCAATATTGCGCGAGGGCAACATTCGACCGGGGTGCTGAGTTTTTGGCAGCAGCGGGCGGGTGCGCGAAGTGTCAGTGCCTACTGCCCTGAGTGGCGCGGCGCGGTGGCTGGGAGCGCCGTGAATTTGTACGAGCGGTGTGACCTTGCGGGTTCTTACTCTTGCAGACTTTGAGCTTTCTCTTCGTGAGCCTGGGAGCTGCCCTTTGAGCTTTTCTCCAACGCCAGAAGAAGGACTAGCAGACCGGCGACGACGGTTGCCTGTCAAATCGCGACGGCTACGCCGGGTCAGAGCTTCAGCTGGCGGCTGGGGACGGTTTTTGGCGCTATCTGCACTCTGGCCATTGGCATACTGACCATTTTCGCTTTGGCTACTCGAATTGCGATGCGTACCGTTAACATCTGTCATGGTTAAAGTTGACCCTTTTGTGACTCTGATAGCGACCATTCCACCTGTCTGAGAATGCCTCGTAGCAAGGCAACTTCGCTGGCAGTGGGAGAGGCCCTGTGCAGCAACTGCCGAAACTTACGCATCCGACTAGCGGCGGTATGAGGATACAGATAGCCAACGCTTAATAAGACCTGTTCTAAATGTTGGTAGTATCCCTCTAGCTCATCGAGTTTAGCTCCATTTTCGGCTGCGAAAAACTCTGTCTGTTCACCAGATTCCGTTTGTTTAGCAGATAGAGGGGCTGTTCGTAAAGCTTTTTGCTGGTCTTGGTAAGAAATTGGTCGATTAAGCGCTCCGACTGCTTGAGAGGGTTCAGCCCGAGGTGACCGACTAGCACGGTGCAGTTCATAGCAGCAAATAGCGACCGCTTGGGCCAGGTTTAAGGCGCTGTAGCCCTCGTCGGTCGGTACTTTTATAAACTGCTGAGCGTAGGTTAGTTCCTCGTTGCTGAGGCCGCGATCTTCTGGGCCAAAAATCAGTGCTGTGTCGGCGTTTTCTTCAGTGTCAATGCCCCAGAGCAGAGACGACAGCGCAGTTTCAGGTAAATCGAGCGGGGCGTTGAAACCGCGTTGGCGGGCGGTGGTGGCGATCGCCCGGTAGCAGCCTACCAACGCCTCAGGAATCGTACTGACCCGCTGAGCGCCTGCTAACACATCTTTGGCATGAACCGCCATTTGCATGGCCTCTTCCCCCAGCGGATCGCACTGAGGAGTGACCAATACGAGCTGACTGAGCCCAAAATTTTTCATCACCCTTGCTACCGAGCCGACGTTGAGCGGGCCAGCGGGGGATACCAGCACAATTCGGACGGCGTTCAGGGCTAGTTGAGAAGGTGATGATTGCGACATAATTTTAGAAGTCTATGGCAGCGGTTTGCTTTTTGCGCCGATTTTTTATTTTTTATGGTCCGTCAACGCGCAAAGTCTGATTTGCCTGAAAAGATCTGTCCGGTGTGTGGCAGGCCGTTTACCTGGCGTAAAAAGTGGGAGAAGTGCTGGGAAGAGGTGAAATACTGCTCTGAGCGCTGTCGCCGCCACCGCCACCAGGGTGAGCCTGACCGCTCAAATTAGGACTCAATTAAGGTCTGGATGTAGGGATCGGTAAAGTCGGCGATCGCCTCAGTCACTCCCGCTGCCATCAGTTCCGATTTGGAGTGAGTGGTCATCATCCCAATTGTTTTAATACCGGCCCCTACCGCCGAGCGAATGCCCGCAGATGAGTCTTCAAAGGCGATCGCTTCCTCAGCCCCAATCGATAGCTGATCCAAAGCGGTCTGATAAGGCAGCGGATCGGGTTTGCCCCGAGGCAAATAGTCGCCGATCACAACCGGCGAAAACGTGTCGCTGAGCCCCAGCTCCTTGAGCATAAAGGCGGCGTTCTCAGGGGGTGCATTGGTGACCACGGCGACCGCCAGCCCCCGCCGCTGAATTTGCGCAATCAGATCGAATAAACCCGCTAAAGGCGTTAAATTTCCCTGAGCAGCCTGACGAAAGGTCGCTTCCTTGTCCGCGCTAAACGCCTCGGCTTCTGCCGCCGACAGGTCAGGCAAGAAATCGGCTAGGATTGCTGCATTTTGACGCCCACTAATCTTTTCATGGTAGAATGCCCGGCCGAGGTCAATTCCCCGCTGCGCAAAAATCTCTTTAAACACTTGAAAGTGGACTCTATCGCTGTCTGTAAGGGTGCCATCGAGGTCGAAAATAACGGCTTTGAGCATGGGGTACTGGTGGGCTCTTGGGGGTGAGTGATGGCGGCTGATGGCACATATCTTCACGTATTGTGGAGCGAGTTGCCGTGATAGTCTAATTAGTCTAAGACGTGATTAAATGACGGCGATTGCTTTCAGGCGACAAGATAGTTGGTTGCCCTGGCATGCTGTTATTTTACGGGGAAAGTTCGGTGAGAAACCGGCGCTGTCCCGCAACTGTGATGGATGAGCGCGGCGTGATCCTGCCGCTGATGCCAAAGCCAGAATGCCCGTGCGTTTTATTTAACCTTAGCCTCATCTGCGCGGTACAGATGCAAGCGGTAACGATGACTCAAAATATTTTGGTACGCGCAGGGATTACCTGTGGCGGGCTAGGGGCGATCGCCTACGCTACCTACGACCTTTCTCAGTGCAGGCTCAGCCAAGATTGCGTTGCTGGCATGATATCTGCGCGGCAGGCGGGATTTGCTATTTGCGACGCGGGCGCAGCTTTTCTGAGCAGTCTACTCTCGTTTGCCCCTTCTCTGTTCGTTGAACAACTGACTTAAACCATGAGCAAACTACCTGTTACAGTGATCACTGGCTTTTTAGGAGCCGGTAAAACAACGCTTGTCCGCAACCTTTTACAAAATAATCAGGGTCGACGGATTGCAGTTATTGTCAATGAGTTCGGTGAAGTGGGCATTGATGGTGAGCTATTACGAGACTGCCAGGTTTGCGATGAAGAAGAGACAACTCCTTCAAACAACATTCTAGAGCTAGCAAATGGTTGCCTGTGCTGCACGGTGCAAGAAGAGTTTCTGCCGACGATGAAGGCCCTGATAGAGCGGCGCGATCAGATCGACTGCGTGGTGATTGAGACTTCTGGATTAGCACTGCCCAAGCCGTTAGTGCAGGCTTTTCGCTGGCCAGAGATTCGCACGAGCGCCACTGTAGATGGCGTGATTACGGTGGTCGACTGTGAGGCGCTGGCAAATGGCGATTTGGTGGGCGACCTGGAAGCACTAGAAGCGCAGCGGCAAGCCGATGACAGCCTGGATCATGAAACGCCTATTGAAGAACTGTTTGAAGATCAGCTTGGCTGTGCGGATATGGTGTTGCTGACCAAGGTTGACCGGGTTAGTGCGGATGATTTGACCAAGGTAAAGAACTGGCTGTCGAATGAGCTTTCTGATGGGGTGAAAGTGTTGCCTTGCCGAAATGGTGAACTGGATTCGACCGTGTTGCTCGGCTTCAACGCAGCGGTAGAAGACAATCTCGATAGCCGCCACAGCCATCACGACCACGAAGCAGAGCATGAGCACGATGAGGATATTACCTCTGTGCCGCTGCTGTTGGATCAAGAATTTGAGCCTAAAGCGCTGGTGAAAAAGCTGACGGCGCTGGTGAGCGAACAAGAGATCTACCGCATCAAAGGATTTGTCGCGGTGCCCGGAAAGTCGATGCGGCTGGTGTTGAATGGGGTAGGTAAACGGTTCGATCATTTTTACGACCGGCCCTGGCGCGCCGATGAGACCCGGCAGACAAAACTCATCGTTATTGGTCACGAGTTAGACGCGGTGGGCATTCGGGCTGCGGTTGAAAATAGAGCGTAGAATAGCGAGTGAGGTCTTTCTTTGCGATCGCCCATGACTTTCCCGACGCCCCTACTCGATGCCAGACTGGCCAAACAAAAAGTAGCCAACGAGCAGGCACGTCAGCAGATCTTGCAAATGACTCAGCAATGGCTAGGTGACAATGCCGCTCGCTACGGTATTGAGGGCGGTTATATTTTTGGTTCGGTGACGGTGCCGGGTCGCTTTAGCGATCGCTCCGACGTAGACCTGGCCGTCGAAACCCACAAAACCGGCGACATCTGCGCACTCATGGGCGATCTATCGATGTACATCAACCGGGACGTAGATTTGATACCGTTAGACCAGTGCCACTTTGCTGAGAAGATTCGCCGAACCGGGCTGATATGGACACAGAACGCATCGCAGGGCTAGCAGCAGAAATAAAAGGCCAGCTTTGGCTGATGGAGAAAGTAAGCGATCGCTTGCAAGCTAGAGTAGACGACGGCTTAGATACGCCTGGCCAGCTAGACAGCATCGCCTACCAAATTCATAACCTGTACTGCTCGGCAGAAGATTTGCTGAAGCTAATCGCAAGTTCCTTTGAAAATCGGATCGGCTCTGGAGGCGACTGGCATCGGGTACTCTTGCTGCGGCTAAGCCAACCGGTAGAAGGCATTCGGCCCGCCTTCCTGTCGGACGCTTCTCTAGAAGTGATGAGCAAACTCAGAAGCTTTCGTCATCTTATCAGGCACGCCTACGGCACGGAAATTGAACTTACTCAGCTACAGGCAAACCTCAGCGCTGCGCAACAACTTTACGGCTTGATCCAGCGCGACATTGATACTTTCCTCATAGCACTGACGGCTACAGTCGACTGACAGCGGGAAAGCTAGTTGTGTGTCAGCGAATACAGAACGCTCGCAACAATCTACGAAACTAGATACTGAAGATAGTAAACGCTGGTAGATTTAACCTTAGCAGCAGGTTTTGTGCTGGTGATGAATGCCCTGTCTATAAAACGACCCAAGCAATCAATTATTCAAGCGATGCCATGACTGACATTCATCTGCCCTCTCCGCTGCCGAAAGACTTTACTACAGAGGACTTTTGGCAATTGCCACCGCTGCTTTCCGATGCAGAAGCGCGGCTGCACCAGCTAAGTGAAAACCTCTATGCCGATCTGGAAGTGGTCAGCTATCCAGGGCGTACATGGGACTATAGCCGTGATCCTGACATTCTAGAGGTAGCCATTTTAGGCGCGGGGCACGGCGGTAAGTCGATGGCTTTTGGTCTGCGGCGACACGGGATTGAGAACGTTCGCATTTTTGATCGGCGTCCTGTTGGTAAGGAAGGGGTATGGCGGGCATTTGCTCGGAATGCGGTGTTGCGATCGCCCAAAAAAATCACGGGTGGTCTCGACTGGGGCATCCCCAACCTCAACTTTCGCCGCTGGTGTACCGCCCGCTACGGCGACGACTACTGGCAGCGAATAAAATACATTCCCCGGCCAATGTGGGCAGATTATTTGGACTGGTACGGCAAAGTGTTGGACTTGCCCATTCAAAACGACACCAGCATTCACAGCGTCACCTGGAACGAAGCTGAGCGATGTTTCTGGCTTCACGCTCACTATCAGGGCATTCCCGATTTTTATAAAGCCCGGTTTGTTATTTTTGCAACCGGAATGGAGGGCGCAGGCGGCAAAAATGTTCCCAACATTGTTCAACAGAACCTTCCCGATCACTGCTACTGCCACACAATGGATGAGATTGACTTTCCTGCATTTGCGGGCAAGCGGATTATGGTCATTGGCGGCGGAGCCAGCGCTTTTGACAACGCGCTACTGATGCTAAAAGCGGGCGCACAGTCGGTAGATTTAGCTATTCGCCGCTCTGAACTGCCCAATCTCAACCGCATTCGCTGGAGTGAATGGAA
>JBBQAC010000154.1:0-10699 GCA_038315915.1 Phormidesmidales cyanobacterium | reverse complement strand
GCTCAATCAGCTTGAACTGGTCGTAGGTTAGGTTGCTAGAGTATGCTTTTGTCATGGCTCACACGGGGCTGAGGATTAAGTACTTTCAGCCTATCCCGTGTGAGCTTTTTTACTCAACTATTGGCTTTTAAAACAACCTCTCAACTAGCTTGGTAATTGTTAAAAGCACAATGGCATGTCCCGAACTCATCCGCATGAAGAGTTCTGATGCTCTTCTACAGAATTGCTGCTTATCGGAAGTTGAATCTCCTGTGTGTACATCAATGAGCGTAAGTAATTCCATTGCAGCGAAGTTGAAATCGGATTCCAACTTCATCACGGCATTACTCCATCGTTCTTTTTTTGCTGTTAAAGCAAAGCATACCCTCAGACTGACAATGAAGTCATTGCATAAGTCCTCTTTCTCTTTTAGCACCACCGCTAGCTGATCTCCTTGGACAAGGCGCTTTTTAAGTCCTACATAGTAGTAACGAAGCCCAGCATTGAGATCAGTTTGGTTAGCAGGAGGAATGAATGGATCGAAAGTACTAAAGGATATAGAAACAATGCCGGCAAAGTAATCATCATCCAGCGCATCGGCATCATCAATGAATGGAGGAGAAGTAGCGAAATATCCTGTTTCTCCCACATTGCCTCGCCCCGGAAGAAGTGCATCAACCATACTATTTAGCAGGGTTGTTTTTCCAACACCATTGCGCCCTATTAATATATGAATGTTAGAAGAGGGCTTCGTGGCTGGATCGACGGTAAACTCAACTTTTATACCCGAGTAACGATCATTCGCAGACTTTTCATAAAAGAACTTGTAGTCAGTCAAGGGTGCTTCCTTGCGAAGTATCCTCCTAAATTGATGTTCAATAGATGTGCGATTCACAAATCTCAGCAGAGACGTACGAAAAGCATCTTCAGTTTCAGCAGTCTGAAAACGGTTAATGTCATGAACGACATCTCCAAGAGCAACCAAAACATTCGTTGCTATCTCTTGGGAAAGATTGTTAACAATGTTCTTGTAGTAATCAGCATCTTGGCCAAGAGAATAAAAATTGCTAGATAATGTATCGAATTGGTCAGGCATTTCCTCTAGTGTCCAGCCATTCCTCTGTCCAACGAAACCTATCTTCAGGTTGCCAATACTTTGTCGACCACCTTTGTCATCAAAAACAACGAGTCCAAATAATGTCTTATAGTGAAAATCGTCCCAATTATCAGATATTAGGTAAACAGCATTAACAGCTTGATCAGAAGGAAAACGGCTTCTGTTGTAAAATGTTAATGTCATTGCTTTTCCCCATTGAGTGCAAGAAGTTATATTGCCAGATCTCGATTCACGAAGGCTGTACGCTATCTAAGTAACGATACACGTTAGCCTTCGAGAGTTCATAGCCTGTCATCAAGGTTTTGATTAGAATGCCCTGCGCGCTCTTCTGTCTTAGCTCAAAATATTCCTTTTCAGTCAAATCCCTCTTTCGTCCTAGATGCACACCACGAGCTTTTGCATTTTAGACGCCATCTCGTTTGGCGTTAAGCGCGAATTTCTTTCTCAAATTGTGTGATCGCAGCCACCTCATCACAGTTCGCCAACGATGTCGTAGAGAACTCGATAGGCCGTAGCATAGAGATGGCAAAATCACAGACCTTGCGTCCGGCTCATGACTCCTGCTTCTCAAACGATTCCTATTGATAAAATTCGCTACAACGATCAGGGGCTAGTGCCTGCGATCGCCCAAGACTACTTAGACGGCACCGTCCTCATGCTGGCCTGGATGAACGCCGACGCCCTGCAAAAGACAATGGACACGGGTGAAGTGTGGTACTGGAGCCGATCGCGTCAGGAACTGTGGCACAAAGGGGCGACCTCCGGGCACATTCAGAAAGTGCGATCGCTCCGATACGACTGCGACAGCGACGCTTTACTGGTCACCGTAGAGCAGATCGGGGATGTGGCCTGTCATACCGGGGAGCGCAGTTGCTTTCATCAGGTCGAGGGCGCAGATGGGGTTCAAACGGTGCCGCCGCCTGCCGATACGCTCTCTCAGGTGTATGGGGTGATCTGCGATCGCAAAGCCAACCCCCAACCCGACTCCTACACCAACAAGCTGTTTGCAGGCGGCGACAATAAGATCCTGCAAAAAATTGGCGAAGAAGCTGTCGAAGTGGTGATGGCCTGCAAAGACGATGAGCCCGATGAAATTGCCGGGGAAGTGGCCGATTTGCTGTATCACACGCTGGTAGCGATCGCCCATCACAACGTCGATATCAAAGCGGTGTATCGCAAGCTGCAATCCCGGCGCTAAGATCTGGAGATTTTAGAGAGGACAGCGTACACTATTGGCCAGTAGTACAAATGAACGATCAGGTGGGGAAGATGGTTGCCGATAAAGAACTTAAGCGGGTGGCAGAATTGCGATCGCAGCTTCAAAAAGCCAGCTATGCCTACTACGTACTCGACGCCCCCGACCTACCCGACTCGGTATACGACCGGCTGTACCGCGAACTGCAAGACTTGGAAGCGCAGTACCCCGAACTGCTCACCGCCGACAGCCCTACTCAGCGAGTCGGCGCAACCCCTGCCGACCAGTTCACTTCGGTGCCGCACAATATTCCGCTCTACAGCCTGGAAAACGCCTTTGACATTGACGAATACCGCAACTGGCAGACCCGCTGGCAGCGCATAGAGCCCGACGTGGGCGAAGCGGAAGCCGTCACCGAACTGAAAATTGACGGCAATGCGCTGGCACTGACCTACGAAAACGGTGTCCTTGTGCGCGGCGTCACCCGAGGCGATGGCATTGCCGGAGAAGAGATCACGCAAAACGTCCGCACCATTCGCACCATTCCCCTGCGGCTGCATATGCCACCGGGCCAATCGCCGCCGCCCATAGTCGAAGTGCGCGGCGAAGCTTTTTTACCGCTGGACGTATTTGAAGAGATCAACCGCAAACGCGCAGCCGAGGGCATAGCTCTCTTTGCCAACCCTCGCAACGCGGCAGCGGGCACCCTGCGTCAGCTCGATGCCAGAGTGGTGGCTGAACGGCGGCTCGATTTTTTCGCTTACACGCTGCTCATGCCCGAAGGTGCGGGCGATCTCACGGTTCCAACCGATCAGTGGGCAGCGCTGGAGTGCTTGCAGAGTATCGGTTTTCGGGTGAATCCGAACCGGCAGCGCTGCCAGTCGGCGGATGAAGTCGCAAGCTACTACGAAGTTTGGGAGGAAAAACGTCACGAATTGCCCTATCTGACCGATGGGGTGGTGGTGAAGCTCAATAGCTTTGAACTGCAAGATCGGCTTGGATTTACCAATAAGTTTCCGCGCTGGGCGATCGCCCTCAAATACCCCGCCGAAGAAGTGCCGACCGTACTGGAAAACATCACTGTCCAGGTCGGTCGTACTGGCGCAATCACCCCTGTCGCCGAACTGAGCCCCGTACAGCTCGCCGGAACCACCGTCGCTCGCGCCACCCTGCACAACGCCGACCGCCTCGCCGAGCTAGACCTGCATCTGGGCGATACGGTAATCGTCCGCAAGGCGGGCGAAATCATCCCCGAAGTGGTGCGGGTACTGAGCGATCTGCGGCCCGAAGGCGCGAAAGCCTATCAGCTTCCAACCACCTGCCCGGTGTGTGGTCAGCCAGTGGTAAAGCCCGAAGGGGAAGCCGTTACCCGCTGTGTGAATGGCTCCTGTCCGGCAATTGTGCAGGGATCTCTCAGGCACTGGGCCAGCCGCGATGCGATGGATATTAGCGGACTGGGCGATCGCTGGGTGCAGCAGCTTTTAGAGCAGGGTATGGTGACTTCCATTGCTGACCTGTACGATCTGACGGTGGAGCAGCTTTTGACCCTGGATCGGATGGGCGAGAAGCTGGCGAGTAAATTGGTGGGGGCGATCGCCGATTCCAAACAGCGCCCCTGGGCCAAAGTACTCTACGGCCTGGGCATTCGCTTAGTCGGCAGCACTAACGCTCAAATTCTGGCGGATAATTTTCGCTCGGTAGCAGCGCTCTCAGCGGCGAGCGAGACGAATATTGCCCAGATCTATGGCATTGGCCCCGAAATTGCTCAGTCGGTAAGTCAATGGTTTCAGGTTCCTGCCAATCAGGACTTAGTCGAACGCCTGAAGCGTACTGGCTTGCAGCTTACAGCGGCAGAAAGCCCTGAGCACAGCCAAAGTCAGCCCCTTACAGGTCAGAGCTTTGTGATCACCGGAACGCTGCCTACGCTCAAGCGTTCTGAAGCCAAAAGCAGAATCGAAGCGGCAGGCGGGCGAGTCAGTAGTGCCGTCAGTGCCAAAACCAACTATGTTGTAGTCGGTGAAAATGCCGGGTCTAAGCAGACCAGGGCTGAAGAACTAGGAATTATGCAGCTCACCGAAGCCGATCTTTTCACCTTGCTGGCATCGTCCTAACGGTTGTACTCCTCTGGGTACCTACCAGGGCGCGAAGCATTCATCTATGATGAGGGCTATGAAAATTCCATATTTAAAATGGGGATTAGGGTTAGGAGTGGCTCATCTGGCGATCGCCCTTTCTCCTCTCGCTGTAAAGCCCAGCTCAGCCGCTGAGCGCGTTGTTTTTTCACTCGGCCCTATCGAGCGCTCAATTTCCGTTGAATCGATAGAAATCTTTGTCGAAGAAGGGCGCATTACCCCGGAATTAGCGCCCTATGTCACCGATCTCGACGCCAGTGCTTTAGCGCAAGGTCGCAGCTTACTTTCCCAACGCGCAGATATAGACGTGACGGCGGTGGCTCAGTTTGCCTACACGCCTCAGGGTGACTTTTTGATAGAACAAATTGGCCAGGTCTTTCGTACCGGTGCCAGGTTGCCAGGCGGCAAAGGGCTCAGAGGGGCAGCTATTCTGGCGGCGGCGGATGAAGCCGAAGGTCTGACCATTCTCAATGTGATCAGGCGCTTTCCGACACCCGTATTGCGGATTGATGTCAGCCGAGGACTGTCGATTGTCCGGCAGGCCACCAGTGCTTTTAACCAGTCGAGCAGCGCCCTCCGCTTAGTCGAGCAGCTTTCTTTAGAAAAAGCAACCGATCCTTTCCCACTAGGTGTCTCTGCTGCTGATTTGAGTCAGCTCGTTGATCGCCTTGGGCCATTCCCGGCCAGGCGGCTCTCAATGCGGTTGAAATCGAGCGCTAAGCCTGTCGATATTTACTTGCCGCAGTCTCAGGCGGCGACGTTTGGAGAAGGGTTGCCCAGTCGTCCGGCGGTGGTGATTTCTCATGGGTTGGGTAGCGATCGCGAATCCTACGCTTACCTTGCCCGGTTTTTGGCGGAGCACGGGTTTGCTGTGATCAACGTAGAACATCCCGGCAGCAGCGCCGAACAGCTAGACGCCCTGATTTCCGGTCAAACCAGTCAGGTCGTGCCCAACGAAGAATTTGTCAATCGGCCTTTGCTGATTTCGCAGGTGCTCGATGACCTGCAATCAAGAGCACCCTTTGATAAAAATCTCGACAGCATCGACTTTAATAACATTGGCGTGATCGGTCAATCCTTTGGCGGCTACACCGCTCTGACTGTAGCCGGTGCGCCGCTTAATCTAAAATCTTTGAGAGAGGCTTGCCCGCCTAGCTTTAGCATAGATATTTCGCTGCTGTTGCAATGTCAGGCCACCGCCCTGGTCTCTCCGGAGCGAACAAGCATTGACTTTTACGACCCGCGCATTCGGGCCGTCGTTGCGATCAATCCAATTACCAATGCGATTTTTGGGCCGGAGAGCTTGGCTAAGGTCAATGTGCCCGTCCTCATGATTGCAGGCAGCGCCGATACCGTTGCGCCTGCCTTGCCGGAGCAGATTATACCCTTTACCTGGCTCCCGCAAAAAGACCAGTATCTGCTGCTGATAGACGGGGCAACCCATTTCTCTACCATCGGTGTCACGGGCGCAGAGACGTTTGGGCTCCCGCCTGAAATCATTGGCCCCACCCCTGAAATCGCTCAGCGCTACACTCAAGTCATGAGTCTGGCGTTTTTGAGTAGCTATCTCAACCGCGACAGTCGCTATCTGCCGATTCTCTCCAGCGCCTTTACCACTCGCCTGAGTCGCCCTGAGATGCCGCTTAGCTTCATTTCAAGCCTGACCTCAGAGCAGCTAGAAGCGCAGTTGCGGCTAGCGGCTGAGAGCGAGCAATTGCTTGAGTCACCCCTTTTCCAATCACTTGAGGTCGCTTTAGAGACCGCCCTGGAGGAATCCTCAGCACCTCAAACATCGACGACAGCAGCGCCCACACCCGGAGCGCTTGCCCGATGACCGACGGCTTCATCAATTTAAACAAGCCTGTTAGCTGGACTTCTCACGACTGTGTCGCCCGGGTTCGCAGGTTGCTGAATACGAAAAAAGTCGGTCATGGCGGTACGCTCGATCCCCTGGCGACGGGCGTGCTGCCAGTGGCAGTCGGCAGAGCCACTCGCCTGCTGCAATTTTTGCCTGAGCGGAAGGCTTACCGGGCGGTTATTCGGTTCGGCCTCACCACTACCACGGATGATTTGGAAGGTGAAGTCCTCACTCAGCAGCCCGCTGCCCACCTCCAGCACTCAGCCGTTGAGGCCATTTTGCCAAAATTTACCGGTACGCTCAGTCAGCTACCGCCCATGTATAGCGCCGTTCAGGTAAAGGGAAAGCGCCTTTACGACCTGGCGCGGCAAGGCAAAACGGCGGAGATTCCGTCTCGTGAGATTACGGTTTATCAGCTTATCAGTAGGCAGTGGCAGGCAGGGGCGCAGCCAGAGCTGACGCTGGATGTAGACTGCGGCTCAGGCACCTACATCCGTTCTCTGGCGCGTGATTTGGGTGCGGCGGTGGGGACAGGGGCTACGCTGGTTAATCTGCTGCGCACTCACAGCAGCGGCTTCGACCTGACCGGCAGCCTTACTTTAGCGGAGCTGGAGCAGGCGATCGCGGCAAACACCTTCGCCCTCACACCCGCTGGAGCAGCCGTGCAGCATTTGGCGGCGATCGCCCTCCCTGAGGATCTCTCACTGCGCTGGCGGATGGGCCAAAAGCTAGCGCTGACAGACATCCCGAATCTAAGCGAAGCCTTATTGTCCAAACCGCCCAACTCTCCTTTAAGAGTTGTGAACGCAGCGACCAGTAACTTCTTAGGAATTGGTGAAATTCGCCTGGTTCCGCCGATATTGGCCGAGATTCCGGCAAGTTCTGATGACAGGATTTTGGCACCGAAGATGGTATTTTTGCCGATATAGTGACACAATCTTTAAATCACGTTCGCGCAGTATTAAGAAATGATCACACTCAAAATTGTCGTCTACCTCACCATCTCTTTCTTCGTCGGTCTCTTCATTTTTGGGTTCTTGAGCGGAGACCCTGCTCGCAACCCTGGCGGCGGCGATTTCGATTAAATTTTTCCTGAAATCCTGTCGACAAAAGTCTGTTGGCTAAAGTCTATTGGCTAAACTTTGTTTGCTGAGTCTCGTCTGCCAGCGCTTGGCTAAATCAATCTATTCAGGTCAGCCCGCTTTGTCGGGCTGTCTTTTTATGTAGCGGATGCTTCACTTCGACTTACCCCCTGAGCAGCCTGCGCCTGAGATCGCCTCATTCAAGATCGTTCATTCAGGTACAGCGCCTACGTCCGAAGATCGATTGGATGAGCTGATCGCCACTGCTGACACGACCCCTGTACGCAGCGCGACCCTTATTCCAGTAGATGCAAATATTTATCAGGCTGCCTTGCCGGTGCTGGAGTCGCCCGATGCGGCTGATCCCCTTGAAGAAGCTGATCCCCTCGAAACAGAGCCCTTGAACCGACCGCAGGAGCCAGCAGTAGAGGACACTGACCCGCCCGCTGAGCCGCCTGCCGCACCGCCTGTCCAGATCGAAATTGAAGCCGACCCTGAGCTGACGCCCGCAGAGTTTGCCGCCCAGCTCAGGTTGACCGCTGACTATCAGGAATATGACCCCAACGCGCAAATTGTGGTCGCTCGGGGCAATGTGCTACTGCGTCTCAACGATGCCATCATTGAGGCCGATGAGCTATGGGTGAACTTGGTCAACCGCTATGCCCTGGCTGAGGGCAATGTGCTGCTGACTAGAGGAGCCCAAATTGTCAGAGGCACTCAGGCTGAATACAACTTTATTCAGCAAGCGGGGGTGATTAGCAATGCGGTCGGTACGCTGTATCTGCCGGGTATCAGCGAGGACTTGAGGTCGCCTTTCGATGGGCCATCCTCTAATGTTCGGCGGGCCTACGATCCGATTGGTCGCAGACCTGACTTGCAGGTAGACAGTGAGGGCAGCATCCAAATTACCACCAGCCCTAGCGCCCAGCCCATTGGTGGCCGGGGCGGTGAACTGCGGCAGTTGCGATTTGAAACCGACGAGCTAGCGTTTGATGTAGAAGGCTGGCGAGCGGAAGATGTGAGGATTACCAACGATCCTTTTTCGCCGCCGGAACTGGAGCTGCGCACTGATTACCTGGTACTACGCAATATTTCTCCCACTCAGGATGAGCTGCTGTTTAAGCGGCCCCGACTGGTTTTTGACCAGGGGTTTGCGCTGCCTTTGCTGCGATCGCGTATTGTCCTCAACCGGGGCCAGATCGATCCAGAAGATCTCAATCCGGTGCCGACCAGTGGCGGTGTTGACGGGGGCGATCGCGGTGGCCTTTACGTCGGGTTCAAAATTCCGGTTGTCAGAAACAGCAAAGTCCGGCTTTTTGTCACCCCGCAGTTTTTTGTCACCCGCGCCTTCGGCAACCAGAACAACAACCCTTTTGACCTGGGCAACTTTGGGACAACTGCCGACTTAAGGGCTCAGATCACTCCCCGCACCACCCTTAGCGGCAGTGCCGACCTCACCAGCTTGAACCTGACAGACATTGCTGAAAATTTGCGCGTTAACCTCCGCGCCGTACAGCAAATTAACGACCATCGTTTAGCTTTGGAATACAGCTATCGTGACCGCCTGTTCAACGGCACGTCGGGGTTTCAGGATGTGCAGTCTAGCCTGGGGTTGGTACTGCTATCGCCAGATATCGTCCTGGGCGACAATGGCCCGCTGTTCAACTATCAGGTCGGGGCTCAGATTGTGGATGCCAGGAGCGATCGCGCCGATTTGCTGGCTGCGCGTGGTTCGGAGACGGGTCGCCTGAGCCTGGGCCGGTATCAAGGGAGCGCAGCGCTCAGGCAAAGCTTCAACCTCTGGCGCGGCGAGCCTGCTGCTCCCACCCAATCGGCAGGGCTACGCTTTACGCCCGAGCCGATTGTTCCTTACCTCAATTTCAACACCGGACTCAGAGCGACCGGCACTTACTACAGCAGCGGCGACTCTCAAAACAGCATCATCGCCGAAGTCGGCTTAGAAGGGCAGATCGGCCACTTGGTTCGCAACTTTGGCGACTACACCCGCTTCAACATCAGCTATGCCCAGTCTTTGAGCGGCAGCGCTAGTTCTCCGCTCCTGTTTGACCGCAATGTAGATCGCAACATTCTTTCCTTTGGCGTCACTCAGCAAGTCTATGGCCCTTTTCTGTTGGGCTTTCAATCTGCTCTCAGCCTGACCCAAAACAACGACATCAGTACCGTCTATACCCTGGAATACAGCCGCCGTACTTACGGCATTCTGCTGCGTTACGATGCCGCCCAGAGCGCTGGCTCCATTGGCCTTCGCTTGAGTGGCTTTAGCTGGATTGGCGATACCAACCCCTTCGATACGCCCCGGGTGCGCCGGGTAGAAGGCGGCGTCATTGAGCAACCCTAGTGGCTGATAGCAAAAAGCTTCATCCGAAAGCTTCATCCGGAGGGCGCTGCCGCTAATGAGTGAATTGGGTTACTCTACACTTTAAGGAATTTTTAGCAGTCGGTTGCGTGAGCTGAGTTCTTTGCGAACCCAGTCAGTCAAAAATGCTGTGAACAGGTGCCATTGATGACCTCGGCCACATTTTCTACGTCAATAGAAGCGCAGCAAGCGGCGGTTCTGCTTGAGAACTATCGTTTTGAGACGGGCCATCACGATGCTCGTCAATGGGTGTCGCTATGGCTGGAGTTTTATCGTCCTAGCTGGATTCGCGATGCGGTAGTTGAGGCGCTTTATCAGGGCCGCTACAAGTCGGTGTCAGTGCGGCAAATTTTAGAGCTGTGGCATCGTCGCGGTCAGCCTATTCGCCATGCCACCTATGAATTTGAAGCGGCCATCTGCCGAGAATTTGGGGAACTGAGGCTGGCCCCGGTAAAACCGGCGATCGCCCTGCCGCAGCCTCAAGAAACAGTGAATACCCGCAAAAACGGTCACCCGGCCAGTACCGTCTCTTTCGATTTATCTGCCAGTACGACGGTGCCAGGTATGCACCCGCAAGAAGCCTCATCCCATGAGGAACCAGCCGCTTCAGCCGCACACCGCCCCGAGACTGCTGGGTTTTCTGAGCTATCCGAAGGTTCAGGGCCTGAGGCGGATGGCCTATCGCGACCTCGGCAGCAGGTTAGAGGCATCCTGTACGCATCGGCCAGAGCCATTCAACCCTTTAAGCCAACGCTGCCGTTCTCTGGTCAGACACTGCGCTTAGTCAGACAAAAAATTCTGGCATAGCCAAAGTTCAAGGTTGTCTACGCATCGGCCTTGGGCGGCTTCACGCCCATGCGGATTTCTGAGCAAAATGAGGCAATCCGCAGACCGCTCGATAGCTTCACCAGGCCCGTGCGCATACGTAGGTTGTCATTGATAAACCACAGGCGCTCTTC
>JBBQAC010000078.1:0-16029 GCA_038315915.1 Phormidesmidales cyanobacterium | reverse complement strand
ACTTCGATTCCATCCCGAACTCGATTCGTGAAACACCGCAGCGGCGAAGATAGTGAAGGCGTTGGCCTTTGTCAAAATAGCTCGATGCCAGGTTCTATATACAAGCGAAGCCCCTTCCTTTCTACCGATTGGAGGGGGCTTCGCTTTGGAATGCTTCCCATGCTGCTCGTACCAGACCAATCTCCTGGTAATCGTAAGTTTCGCCGGTGACCTCGCGAATGTTTCGCAGTGAATGGGGGCCGACTTCTGCGATCGCCTGCTTAATCACAGACTGCCTTTCTATAGCAACCAATCTATCGAGATCGATGTCGTAGCCGGTCTCTATTAGCTTTGCCAGGTGGCTGTTAACAGTACTGAGTCGAATGTCACGTTTTAGGGCAATATCTGCTGGGGAAAGGCCGCTTTGATAGAGCTGGTAGGTGGTGAGTTGTGTGGTGGTTATGTCTGTTTTTGACGCTGATTCTGTCGTGGTGGAGAGAGGTTCCTCGGCAGTTTTTTCGGCTAATCCGTTTTCCTGACAGAATTCGCAAATGGCCTGTGTAAATACTTCTCCGTACTGAAGAAGTTTGCGGTTACCTACGCCAGAGATCTGCGAAAAGGCTGCTGAGGTCTGAGGGCGGTTCTGGGTCATCTGCCGCAGGCTAGCATCGGAAAAAACGATGTAAGGCGGTACAGATTGTTCGTCAGCTAGTTTTTTGCGAAGTATTCTGAGCTTGCTCATCAGCGAGCTTTCGGTTGAGGTGAGTTCTGTATTCGCTGGCTTTTTATCTAGTACGGGCGGTTTTTCTATTCTCGTCGCAACGGAGACTTCAACGGTTACGAGCTTCTTAAGAACTTGGTTGCTGCTGGTGTTGAGTTTGAGAACTGAGTAGCCGTCGGTCGTTTCGTCTAGATATCCCTGGTGAATCAGGGCACGGCAAAGCGATCGCCACTCATCAACACTGCGCTCTGCACCAATACCATGGGTAGAAAGCTGATCGTGGTTGAGTTCTACGATGCGCTTTTTACGAGAGCCGCGTAGAACGTCGATAATATGATTCATGCCAAATCGTTGATCGCAGCGGTAGACGCAAGATAGGAACTTTTGAGCTTCAACCGTCCAGTCTTCTATAGGGGCCGGATCAAGACAATTATCGCAGTTGCTGCAGGGGCCATTAAAAGTTTCGCCGAAGTAGCCTAGCTGAATCTTGCGACGACAGACTGAGCTTTCGGCGTAGTTGATGATCTGGTTAAGCTGCTGCTGGGCGATTCGCTGCTCGTTGGGATCGGCTTTTTGGCCGATCAGGTATTTTACGGTATGAACATCTCCCCAGCCGAAGAGAATCGTACATTTGGCATCTTCGCCATCGCGTCCGGCTCGGCCTGCTTCCTGATAGTAGCTTTCCAGGTTACGGGGGAGATCGTAGTGAATGACGAATCGGACATCGGGCTTATTGATGCCCATGCCAAATGCGATGGTTGCGACAATTATTTGAACATCGTCACGGATGAAGTTGGTCTGGTTAGCTTCACGATCTTCGGCGCTGAGGCCAGCGTGGTAAGGTAGCGCGGAAATACCATCCTGCTGTAGCTTGAGCGCGACTTCGTTGACGTGTTTGCGGCTGAGACAGTAGATAATTCCTGATCCTTTTTCTTTACCCTGATACTCGTTGATAACGCTGAGCAACTGGTGATATGCCTGCTTGGACTTTTGTTTGACTTCGTAGTAAAGGTTTTGACGATTGAAGCTGGAGACGTAAACTTCGGGGTCGTTCAGGCGGAGCTGCTGAACGATGTCCGTGCGAACTCTTTGGGTGGCAGTAGCAGTCAGTGCGACAACAGGAATTTGCGGATAGCGCTGCTTAAGCTGAAAAAGCTGACGGTATTCAGGACGGAAATCGTGACCCCACTCTGAAACGCAGTGGGCTTCGTCGATAGCGAAGGTGCTGATGCCGACTTTTTGGCCAAGTCGATCTAATAGCTCCATAAAAGCAGGAGTGAAGAGTCTTTCAGGCGCTACGTATAGGAGTTTTATGTCGCCTGAGAAGAGGGCTTTTTCGCGCGATCGCACCTCATCCAACGAAAGCGTGCTGTTCAGAAAAGTTGCCCCAATGCCGTTATCTTGTAAGGCAGTGACCTGGTCTTGCATCAATGCAATTAGGGGAGAGATCACAATAGAAACGCCGCCTCTAAGCAAAGCAGGTAGCTGATAGCAGAGCGACTTGCCGCCACCGGTCGGCATAATGACCAACACATCTTTGCTTTTTAGAACCTGCTCAATAATGCGACGCTGGTCAAAGCGAAACTGATCATGTCCAAAATAATGTTTTAGAGCAGTTTCCAAAGCAGACGGTTGAAGCGATTCGGCTGAAGTCATCATGCACGAAGAGATTGAGATGCCTAGAGGTTACCCTCAGACCTAGATACAATTGTAAAAAGCGCTAGCAGCATACAGAACAAATGACTGCTTCTGCACATTACTAACTTACCAAAAGAGCGTAGCATTCGCGTCGCTTCCCCTCTCCTCACAGGTCTGACTAATACCGCTGCCTGCTGGTTGTTCGACCTAACACAGGCTTGTTTAGAGAGAGAAAGTTAAGTTGTGTAAACATATTGACGCCAAGCTGGCATAGAGTCTTGACAGCAGCACTAAGACTCGCTACCTTGATACACATATCTGGGGTCACGTTATTCAAATCCGATATGCCAGCTAAGCAAAAGGTTACGCTATATCTTCCAGACGAATTGCATCGGCAGTTCAAGATCCGTTCAGCAGTTGATGGCGAGACGATGTCATCTATGGCTAAGCGTGCTATCGAGTTTTATCTAGACCATGCGGAGGTTGTTGAAGGGGTTGACGAAGTTCAGGGGCAGACCCACCGTATCCATGCTTGCCCGCAGTGTGATGCTCCGGTCGCAGTGCGGAAAAATGGCTTAGCTTTAATCCATAATCATGCTGAGGAAAATTTTGAAGTGTTGACCGGCCTAGAGCGGCTCTCAGAACTGGGTTCAGATTCGAGACAGCCGGACGAGGGTGAGCTAATTGTCTGTAAATAGTTAGAGTTTTGTTGGATTTGCTACGGAATTGTTGTTGTTTTCGTTTTATTCTGTTGTTTCTGTTTTAGATAGATAGTTAAGTCGTCTTAACTGGGGGCAGTTGTCATGAGAGAAGAGCTAAGCGTATTAATTCAAGCTCAATATCCGTTGATCTATCTGGTCACTTTTGAGGAGGAGCGGGCCGAGCGAACTATTGCGGCGCTTTCGCAGCAGCGACCCCAACAGCGCATGTATACTTGGACGATGACCCACGGCATGTCCGAGTACGGTCAAGCTCAAGGTTCAGGCCAGCAGAACAATACTGTCTCTCCGCAAGCTGCGATCAACTGGGCTACGCGTCAGAAGGAACCTAGCATATTCGTCTTTAAGGATCTGCATCCGTTTAAGGATAGCCCTGAAGTGACGCGTAGTCTTCGCGACGCGATTGAGAGTTTTCGAGGGACGCACAAGACGATCATTCTGATGTCGCCGGTTCAAGAGGTGCCCATTGAGTTGGAAAAAGAGGTTGTTGTTTTAGACTTCAGACTGCCTAATATGTCGGAACTCAACCAGGTGCTCTCGGCGGAATTAGAGAAGTCTCGGACGGCTAGCATTTCAACTGAGGGTAGAGAAAAGCTGCTGAAGGCGGCGCTGGGGCTGACTCGCGACGAGGCCGAGAAGGTTTTCCGCAAGTCTCGGGTTATGGCCGGACAGCTTACAGAGGAAGAGGTTGATATTGTTCTCTCTGAGAAAAAACAGCTAATTCGCCGCAATGGCATTCTGGACTATATTGAAGAAGATGAGACTATTGACTCGGTGGGCGGACTTGAGGAGCTAAAGCACTGGTTAAAGCAGCGTTCTAACGCTTTTACTGAAAGGGCACGTGAGTATGGATTGCCTCAGCCAAAGGGGATGCTAATTCTGGGAGTTCCTGGCTGTGGTAAGTCCTTGATTGCGAAGACGACGGCCCGCTTGTGGGGGTTACCACTGCTGCGTCTGGATATGGGCCGCGTGTATGACGGCTCGATGGTCGGTCGTTCGGAAGCAAATTTAAGAAGTGCGCTGAGAACGGCGGAGTCTATCTCGCCAGCGGTTCTGTTCATCGACGAGATAGACAAGGCATTTGCCGGGAGCGCTGGGTCAGCAGATTCGGATGGCGGCACTTCGAGCCGTATTTTTGGTAGCTTTTTAACCTGGATGCAGGAAAAGACTTCTCCTGTGTTCGTGATTGCGACGGCGAACCGGGTAGAGCGCTTGCCCAGCGAATTTTTGCGGAAGGGCCGCTTCGATGAAATCTTTTTTGTCGACCTGCCGAATGAAGAAGAGCGAAAAGAGATCTTTGGAATTCACTTGGGCAAGCGTCGCTCGGACGTAGAACGATTTGATTTCGACCAGCTTAGTAAGGTTTGCGAAGGTTTTTCGGGTGCGGAGATTGAGCAGGGATTGATCTCTGCGATGTATGAAGCATTCGCTCAGGGCAGAGAGTTCACTCAGCTAGACATTATTGCGGCAATTCGCGCTACGATGCCGCTGTCGAAGACGATGAGCGAACAGGTGACGGCTCTGCGCGATTGGGCTCGTCAACGCGCTCGTCCGGCGGCTTCATCGGTTGCGGAATACCAACGGATGGAGTTCTAACAGGCTTTTTCCTGCTTCCACAGGAGGAAGTGCTAGCTGACCTCGATGCAGCTAGCAGTTTACAAAAAAGTCAGGTTCTATCCCATTTGATAGCTGGCTGGTTTCGATTTCTAACCTCGTTGTCTCTCAATTTCTCTCCAGGAGGAAACACACAATGTCTCACTTTAGTACTTTGCGCACAAAGATCACTGATGCTGAAATTCTGAAGTCTTCGCTAAGTGACCTGGGCGTCACTGTCAAGGCTGAATCGAACATCCGTGGCTACAATGGTCAGAACGTTCGGGCTGACATCGTAGCTGTGCTAGAAGGCGACTATGATATCGGCTGGTCTCGGAATGCTGATGGTTCTTTTGATTTGATTGCTGACCTCTGGGGCGTTGCTAAAAAGCACAACCAGACTGAGCTGATCAACTCGATCAACCAGAAGTATGCCGTCAACAAAACACTTGCTGAAGTGAAGCGCCCCGGTTTGCAAAATGCAAACGTACGGCTCGTTCTTCAGTAGACCGGCAGGCTGTTCTCGTAACGCCGTTCCCATAACTGCGAAGGGCTGACCAGTACGGTCAGCCCTTTTTTGTGCTTGTTCGTGATAGTGTCAGCGGAAGGCTAGAGCGGAAGATTAGAGAAGTTAGCCGGGCGAGTTGGCGATGGTTTGGTTGAGTAGCTCTGCGATCGCCCGATGTTCTATCGGCGGCTCTGTAATAATCGACTGACGGGTATCGGTAATGAGCCAGTCTAAAGCAGCGGCTTGCACATCGATAGAAGCGCCCGTCTTGTCAACGCAGTAGCGACCAAATACGAGCTTGTCTACGAGGCGAACGCCCTGGCCAATGCGAGAGTACTCAAAAATAACGCTTTTGTCGATGATAGTTCCGCTAGAGATCAGGCAGTTTGAGCCGATCATGCTGGGGCCGACGATTTTGGCCCCATCTTCTATTTGGGTCATACCCCCTACGTAAACAGGGCCTTCAATCTCAATTTTGTCCCAGTTAGCTTTGACATTGAGCCCAGCAAAGACACCGGGTCTGACTTCATTGCCGGGAACGTTAACGCCCTTCACCTGACCGGTGAGGACATCTTGAATGGCTTGCCAGTAGTCAGGGACTTTACCGATGTCAACCCACTCAAAGTCCATTCGTATGCCGTAAAATGGCGCGTTGGCTGCTACGAGCTTGGGAAAGAGGTCGCCGCCGATGTCGAATTCCTGGCCGGAGGGAATGTAGTTAAAAATTTCGGGCTCGAAGATGTAGATGCCGGTATTGATATCGGTGCTAAGTGCTTCTTCAACTGTGGGCTTTTCCTGAAAGGATTCAATCCGGCCATTCTCACCGGTGACGACTACGCCATAGCTAGGAACCTGCATGAGTGGCACCTGCTTCATCACAATGGTTGCGATCGACTTCTTCTCACGATGCTGCCGAACGGCCTCTGTCAGGTCGAGATCAATAAGTGCATCACCACAGAGGACGATGAAAGTTTCGTCAAAAAAAGGCGAGAAATCTTGAATTTTCCGCATGCCACCGGCTGAGCCGATCGCCTCTCCTACGAGCTGACCGTCTGTGATGCGTCCTTCGAAGGAGTAGGCTAGCTCTACGCCAAATCGCTGCCCATCTCGAAAATAGCCTTCTATCTCATTGGCTAGATGGCTGACATTGGCCATGATTTGGGTAAACCCGTGCTGACGCAGTAGCTCTAGCAAAAACTCCATGACGGGCTTTTGCATGATAGGAATCATCGGCTTGGGAATTGTGTAAGTGATAGGGCGTACCCGAGTTCCTTTCCCGGCGGCCAAGATCATGGCTTTCATGGTGGCGAGTCCTCACATGTAGACTTGTAGGTTGACGGTATTAGCTCATGCTAGCAAGGCTGGCATCAACCTACCCTACTAAACCCTGAGACTTCACAACTCCCTTATAGGTTGACCGGCATCACTTTAGGATTGCTTTTTCTATGCAAAAAGCCCCAAGTCGGCTGAGAGAGCTTGGGGCATGGAAAATGCGGAAATGAAAACTCCTTAGTAGAGTTCTTCTTCCTGGTGAGTTGTGACGGTGCAGTCGGAAGTCGGGTAAGCCACACAGGTTAATACGTAGCCGGCTTCAATTTGATCGTCATCAAGGAAAGACTGATCGGATTGGTCGACACTACCAGATGTGAGCTTGCCAGCACAAGTAGAGCAGGCACCTGCACGGCAGGAGTATGGCAGATCAATGCCTTGCTCTTCGGCTGCATCTAAAATGTACTCATCTTCGGCTACTTCAATAGTGGTGTTTAAGTTTTCGGCTTCGTTAACTAAAGTTACCTTATAGCTGGCCATGCAAATATCCTCTGAGTTTGTTTAACTTTCTGCTGATGCCTTGGCGTTGCTACCTTTGTATCCCGCTAGTAATCCTAACGAAATTAGGCCATGACAAAAGCATATTTTGATACTACGAGAAAACCATTGAGCTGTAACTATCATCTGAGCAATTGTCGAATGGTATTCGTAATCTAAAATTGTAGGTATACCCTGATTTACTTATGATTAACTCTTCTGAAAAACTAGGATAATGCGCTGAAACCTCCTGATAAAAGAAAGAACATGTATTTACCATCTAAGGTTGCAATCGGCATAAGCGACCTTTATTTTATCAGTAATTACTTTTCTTATAAGGAAAGATTATGTATCTATAGGGATGCGGATGGTGATAGGAATATATCTACTTTAATGAATTTCTACGCCCAAAGAGGGTAGCTTTTAAAAGTTTGAAGAGAGCCTGAGTTTGCGGGTTCTGTTAAAGTATTCATGCTGGTGTTAGAGCGCTGATCGCGGTCATAAATTGGATCGAAAAGCGGTGACCATCCGCTTTTCCCACGAGCTTTTTAGGGGAATGGGTTTTGAGAAAGTGCGAGCTATTTTAATCATGATGCTGGGATAGCGGTCTTGCTTGAGGCAATGGATATTAGAGTTGGAATTGTAGGTACGGGGTATGCCGCTAGAGCGCGGATAGAGGCGCTTTTGGCTGATGAGCGATCGCAGCCCTTGCTAGTCGCTGGCTATCAGCATACGAACGCCTTTGCCGAAAAATACGGTTTGCAGGCAGAGGAAAGTTGGGAGCTGTTGGTTAACGATGCCAGAATTGATCTGGTGGTGGTTGCCAACGTGAGTTCGCTGCATGGAGATGTGGTAGAGGCTGCGCTGAATGCGGGTAAGTCTGTAGTGGTGGAATATCCGCTATCGCTAGATTTGTCGCAGGCGGAACGGTTGGTCAAGCTGGCGTTGGCTCGGGGTTTGTTGCTGCATGTTGAGCATATTGAGCTGCTCGGCGGCCTACATTTAGCGATGCGGGAGCACCTACCGGCTGTCGGGGTGCCGGGATATGTGAGCTACCGGACGCTGAATCCGCAGCAGCCTGCGCCTGCTAAATGGACTTACCGACAGGACTTGTTTGGATTTCCTTTCTGTGGGGCGCTTTCGCGGGTACACCGGCTGACCAACCTGTTTGGTCAAGTGAAAAGGGTGGATTGCTGCACCCGGATAGTCGGCAATCAGGCTGATTCTCATTACTTTAGAGGTGTTTTGAGTTCGGCTCGCTTGCAGTTTGAGTGCGGATTGGTGGCAGAGCTGACATACGGCAAGGGCGAGAAGCTGTGGGTGCGCCGCCGTGATATGGAGGTGCAGGGGAGCCTGGGTGCCTTAGCGTTCGTCGGCAATACGGGCGTGATGACGACGGCTGAGGGGGAAAAGGCGATCCCTGTCGCTCCCCGCAAAGGGCTGTTTGTCATAGATACGGAGAGGGTGCTGGATTATTTGACCGACGGTACGCCGCTGTATGTAAGCGCTGCTGAGAGCCTGTATGCGCTGAGGGTAGGAGACGCTCTGCGACGTGCCTCTGACAGCGGTGAGACGATATGCTTGTAGCTGAATTTAGCTCCGCACTAAAATCCCTGGGCTTTGCTGAATCGGAACAACATCGAGAATATCTAGTTGAGCGCAGTAGTCAATGTCGGCAGTGTTGCCTTGCTCTAGTAGACGCTGACCGTGGCTGGCGTGATGGAGGAGTTGGGAGAGCTGGTTCTGCCACTGTAGGTAAAGGCTGCTGGCGGCGATCGCCGCGTCGTTTCCGGCAATACCGATATAGCTAGGATGGTCTTCACTGATTTGGTTAGCCGAGGCTTTGGCCATGACCGCCTGGACAATGGCACCCGCACAGACCGTATCTTCAAGGGAGTACTCACCTTCCCATCCGGAGCCGACAAGCCAAACCGTACCGGGCTGATGAGAGAGTAAATAATTGACAGTGGCCTGACGGGTGGTGAGCGCAGCGGTCAAGACTAAAGGTGCATCCTGAATGCGCTGGAGGCAGCGGGTGCCATTGGTAGTACTCATGAATAGCCGCTTGCCCTGGGTGCGATCCGGTGAGTGGTCGAGTGGTGAATTGCCTAAGTCGAAGCCCTTGACCATCTGGCCACCGCGCTCGCCCGCTCGAATTCGCTTTGGGCTAGGCCAATTTTCGCTGACGCTGAGAAGCTCGTCTAAATCGCTAAAGACCTGAATGGCTTCGGCCCCGGCATGAAAGGCAGCAGCCATTGTCGTGGTGGCTCTGAGAACATCAATGGCGATCGCACAGTCGGGCAAGCTACCTGTGGGGACTTCCTCAGGCGTGTGATAGACAGATATTTTCACTGGATTTTTAGCTCGCCCTGATTCTATGTCTTACTTAGTTTCACATCCTACGGGAATATGATTACAAATTGTGATCCTATTTCTCCACAATGCCAACCATTGAAAAGTTTCTTTTAGCGCTTTCCAAGCTCAAACGGAGAGGGTGGGATTCGAACCCACGGTACCTTTCGGTACACTCGATTTCAAGTCGAGCGCATTCGACCACTCTGCCACCTCTCCCAGGCGGTATCGAGCATGCTGAACACAGGCTCGATGGCTTGGTCATGATAGCTCGATTTGTCCGGTTACGTCTAGCGCTGAGATGGCTGGAATGTGACAAACGACAAAGCAACCTGAGGCGTAAAGATGAGATGCAGATACAAAGGAGGCCAGGATGGGTAGTTACCTTGGTGCGGAGAGAGACTTCTCGCTAGCATTCGTCTGAGGCTAACGCTAGCATGTAGGAAGACACTTGATTGAGGATACATGAAGATATTAAACAAGGAAGCTATCAGTCGTATGGGTTCTCGGCTAGGCCGCAACCAACTGATGAGATTTGCTGTAGCGGTCTTACTGATGATAGAAGCTATGATTGCTAGCCCGGCTTATAGCTTTGCAGATGGGTTAAGAGGTGAAGTAATTTCTTTTTCTAGCTCTCCTTTGATTGCATACAGCGTTGACTATGAGATGGATAGAGCGCGAGGCGAGAAGACTATTGAGCACTATGGAGAACCTGTCCGCGATGTGGTGGAGCAGGCGATCAAAAATAATGAAGATAATCCTCGCAGTAAGTCTACTGCTGAAAATACTTACCGTCGGGAGAGCTGGCTTAACGACTTATTACCGGAGAGACTCGGCCAATTTTTTTCTAAAGATGATCTCTTAGACATGCCAAATATAGATAATCCAAGAAAGAGGTAACGAGACGTTTCAGATGGAGCCATGTATAGGCTACAGCACTACGGTTGGCCCTAACAGCCTTCTAATTGCTTCCCAAACATCTAAGAGGACTCTTTTCAGCTTTTTGGGCAATTGCATGTTCTTTTACTTCCGAAAATCCATCGTTTCGTCAATAGTAGAAGATTCTCAAAAGATCCTACATCTACCTATAGGCGATAAGATGTATACAGGATCGGGCTCGATTTGATTTTTGAAGAGAGCGAACCTGATTTTGACAAGTGATAGGGTTAGGAGACAGTTTATGCAGCAGCTCACTCGAATTATCTGCGATCCAAACGTAATGGGTGGTAGACCCTGCATTCGGGGTTCGCATATTACGGTGGGAACGGTGTTAGGACTCATGGCCGCAGGGCGTAAGACGACAGAAATCATGGCGGCACACCCTACGCTTGAGCCCGCAGATATAACAGAGTCTTTAGCCTACGCTGCTTGGCGGGTAGACGAGGTGATGGAAGCCCCGCTGCGGCCAGTGTAGACTCTTTTTTAGCCGCCACTGGTCAATGCTGCGAGCAGTCCGCCTGCTAGCCACAGGTAAGAAGCGATCGCCAACCACAGCAGCACCTTCTCAACAATACTTTGGTTGCCTCCATGTTCCTGGTGATGGTGACCCTCATGATTGTGGTTATGACCTTCCTTGGGGTTGGGTTTTTCTGGCCGCTCATTTTTAACCAGGCCAAGACACCAGTAACCGACAGGAAGGCAAGGTTTAAGAAAAACGTGTAGTCAATTGCAAAGCGGTTTTCTTTCCCGCTGCTGCCCACTTGCGCTCTGAGTCAAAATTCCCAGTAGGGTGAATCCGTAGGCGAAAACCAGCGAGGTTGCTACCAATGAGGCTAGAAGCAGCCCTAAAAGTGAGTAAAAAAGCTCACACGGGATAAGCTGAAAGTACTTAATCCTCAGCCCCCGTGTGAGCCATGACAAAAGCATACTCTAGCAACCTGACCTACGACCAGTTCAAGCTCATCTAGCCAAGTCTGCCAGCCGCCAGACCGGGCGATCGCCCCGCAGCGTTTGCCTATGGTCTATTCTCAATGGCATCTTTTATGGGGTGGTCAACAGTTGCAAGTGGCGAGACTTACCCGGCGACCTATCCCCCTGGCAAACGGTCTATACCTATCTCTGCAACTGGCGTAGAGATGGCACCTGGCAAGCGATTCATCTCTACGCCTCAGAGGCTGGACGAGAGGAGTCGCAGGCCGCGCCGAAAGCCCCTCAGAAGTAATTATCGACTTCCCAGAGCGTGCTGACAGCGACGATGGTCAACGGTGATTGTTCGGGTTCGAGGTAACAGCTTCCATGAGCGCCTGGGCAGGTTCGGGCAGGTGCCATAAAGAAACTGTGGTTTAGCCGGGAATGCTGAGATTGAGGAGTAGCAGCTTCGCTCAGAGGCGAAGCAGTGAGTGGCGATGGCTCAGGCTGATGATTTCGTGAATGATCTGGCAAAATGCTATCAATGTTTGCAACTGCAAGCGGATGCGACGTTGAAAGAAGTCGATGAGGCTTACTTTCGATTGAAAGTAGAGAAAATTCATAGCGGCAACCGTACCGCTATTGATCAGCTCAAAGCTGCCCGTGAAACTCTGCGCCAGCAGATGATGCAGGCAGAGCCCTCTCAAAGTCCGCAGGCGTCAGCTCACAGGCAACCGCCCACCGAATTAGACGCGCTAACTACTGCACTAGCCAGCGAGCATCTCACCGCAAAAGCTAGCTTGAAAGCGCAGACTCTTCATCTGGGAATCGAGATAGACACAGCGCTCTCATCATCTCAAATGCTGGCGCAGGTTCGTCGGTGTTTGGAAAGAATTCCTATAGAAGCCTATAGCTTTGAGTCGCTTGAAGCCATCACAATCTACGGACTGGACAGGCGCGGTCAGCCCCTGTGGAAAAAGTCCTTCGCACCACCGCCACAGCACAGCCAAGCCGCCGACAGTAATCTTTATTCTTTTGACAATCGCTACAGCAACACGTTTATCTTTCCAGGGTTGCTGTTAGCAGCAGCGCTACTCAACAGCGTAGAAATGATTAAGCTGCTGCTGTTTGGCATCCATATTTGGATTCATGAATTTGGCCATGCAACCGTCGCCTGGCTGGGCGGACACCAGGCGACACCCTTGCCCTTTGGCTGGACTAACGTAGGCGAAGAAAAATCTCTGTTTGTCTACTTTGGCGTGCTGACGCTATTTGGATTGCTATTTTGGTCAGGAGCGAAAGAACAGCGTCGGTGGCCAATGGGTCTGGCGATCGCACTTACCGTAATTCAGTTCTTTATGACCTGGGTGATTTCGGTAGATACCTTTGATATGCTGCTGTCATTCGGCGGCATCGGGGGCGAATTCTATCTATCGACCCTGATGATTATTAGCTTTTACTTTCCGCTACCTGCGTACTGGCGCTGGGACTTTTTCCGCTATCCAGCCGTTCTGCTTGCCGGGTTCACTTTTTTAGGGTCGCTGTGGCAGTGGCGGCAAATTGATCAGGGGCTGACCGACATACCTTGGGGAACGCTGTTTGGCGGCTCTGAACATATCGGCGGTGATATGAATCAGTTGCACATCGTGTACGGTTGGAGCGATCAGCAGATTATTGATACCTACAATGGCCTTGGCAGCGTCTGCGTCATTGCTATTGTCAGCGTTTACGTTTACTTTTTCATAAAGGAGCGCAACTATCTATTGCTTCAGAGAGGGTGGTTAGGCTCCCGTCGGGAAACACACTGACATCTTGTAGGTATTCAGGCGGTTGCTCGCTCATACCACAAGCCATTCGGAGAAGCGGTACTAGCGTTCTATTTTGTTGTCTCAGGCGATTTCAACTGCTGGTTCAGCATTAGCTGAAGGCTCTTCGAAAAGCTAGCGATAATCTTGCTTCGAAACTCTTCAGGGGTGATATCACCTCGATGAAGATCCAACGTGTAGGTCAGCATCGTGACTATTGCCTGCGTGAGCACAGCAGTCCCGGTCGCAGTGACGCCCAGCCTAGCAATGGTGGTCGAGTTCTACAATAGAATACTGCATTGTAGAAGCGGATATAGAGCTGTTCTGGCCCTGTAATCGGCCTAACGCTACGGCGGATGTTGTCAGCTCAATCTCCCACAAGATATTCTTAGCCTCGTTACTGCCGCCTTTGGAGTGAGGGTAGATGTGACTGCCGTGCTTATCCGATATGTCACATGAAGTGCTGATCGGCTAAAACGACGTGGATTTATCTCGAATTAGGAATTTCTGCTTGGCTACCCTACCTCAGTCGGGTTTATGAGAGTAAGATCTGGGAAAAAGAGGAACGATGACTCACTACATCTGCGTTACATGCGGGATGCAGTTCGCTGAAACCGAGAAGCCACCGGAGCATTGCCCTATCTGCACTGATGAACGGCAGTACGTAGGGCATGAGGGGCAGCAGTGGACGACATTACTTGACCTTCAAGCCGGTCACCACAATCGCATTGAACAGCAAGAAGCCCACCTGTACGGCATCGGCACAGACCCAAAGTTTGCCATCGGTCAGCGAGCATTGCTGATCCAGTCTGACCAGGGAAATGTGCTGTGGGACTGCATTAGCCTGGTAGATGACGAAACGGTGAAGAAGGTGAATACGCTGGGAGGGGTGAGTGCGATCGCTATCTCTCATCCTCACTATTACGGCTCCGCCGTTGAATGGGCTAAGGCTTTCGATGTAAAAGTCTATCTTCATGCAGCAGATCGCATGTGGATGATGCGACCCGACCCCAGCATAGAATTTTGGCAAGGAGAGACACTCCAGCTCAACGACGAGATTACCCTGATTAAGGCAGGTGGCCATTTCAATGGCGGCACCGTTTGTCATTGGGCTTCTGGCAGCGATGGCGCAGGCACGCTTTTAACTGGTGATGTCATTCAAGTGGTTGCTGACAGGCGTTGGGTGAGCTTTATGTACAGCTACCCGAACTATATTCCGCTCTCTGCCGACAAAGTTAGAGGCATTGTAGCGGTTGTGGAACCCTACAGCTTTGACCGGCTTTACGGAGCCTGGTGGACTGCCATCGTTTCATCCGGCGCAAAGACAAGTGTCCGGCGCTCATCCGAACGGTATATCAAAGCAATTAAGGGCGAGCCCACATAAGAAATACGTGAACGCCTTCAATGACCTCTGGGCTATGGATCTAAGCAGCTTTAAGTCGGTAGGTGCTGCGATTATCCTTGTGCCAATCGCCTGCGCGATCGCCGCCTGATAGTACGTTTGAGGTCCGGTTACGAGCCTTCAGGTGCTGAGCCTTTGGCATCCCTTCTTGAAAGAGCGCATCCATCACTTCAACGATCTTGAAGTCTCTCTCTGGCTGCGTTTCCAGTATCAGCCTGACTGCGTCCGGGATAGATTCGCTTTTCACGCCCGGTCGGGTATACTTCTGCCACGTCGCGGTGCGACCATCGGTCTTCTTCTTCGACGTTACCTGCTTTCGTTTGGCTTTCGCTTTAGGAGCCAGTTGCTCCGCTTTTAAGACAGGTTCCTCTATTGGAGGAGTGATAGTAGGGAGAGAGGCTTCTACGGCCTCTTCAATAACTGGGATTGGCGTTTCTGCAGCATAGGTAGCAGCACCCCCGAACATCGGCATCACTGCCCGGACGCCGCGCAGTTGCTCACGCAGTTCTTGTAGTCGAGCTGTCAGGGCTTCTTCTTGAGTCGCGAGGTCTGACTCTATTTTTTGCAGTTGGGGTAATACAGTTGTTGACATAGATTATGAAAGTTGAATGGTTCTCTTACAGACAACGAGTTAACGCAATTGTCGTCTAAAGCAACACAGTTATCCAATATCAAGGGACAGGCACTAATCGGGTGTGAAGTGAACCCCAAAGACTAAACAACTTGAAAGGGCAGTTAAGCTCTGAAGGATCTACGTAATCGATACGCTTTCAACGAGTATTGCACATCACCTCCTTATTCAAAGCAAGTTCCATAATAAATCTCATCCGGCGTTCGATAATTCAGTGACTGGTGCGGCCTCTGACGGTTATACCAATGGAACCAGGTCGTCACCTCCTTCGATAAGTGTTTACCGTCTTCAAAGGCTTTGAGATAACTCAACTCATACTTCAACGACCGCCATAATCGTTCGATGAAAATATTGTCGCAACAGTGCCCTCGGCCATCCATCGAGATCTTCACATCCGCCAACTGAAGAGCGCCTGTGAAAGCCTTTGCGGTGAACTGAGCGGCCCTGGTCAGAGTTGAATATCGTTGGCTTGTGATAGTGCAGTAGCACGTCCTCCAACGCTTCAATACAGAAATAACCATCCATCGTATTAGACACCTGCCAACTCAAGACTTTCCGGCTAAACCAGTCCATCACAGCCACCAGATAGAAATGACCTTTCAGTACCGGCAGGTATGTGATATCAGTGCTCTACACCTGATTGACTGAGCCGATATCGACACCTCGCAGCAAGTAGGGATAGACCTTATGCTCTGCATGCCGTTTGCTCAGTTTCGGCTTGGGATACACCGGGTGCAGACCGAGCTGACGCATCAGCCTTTGTACTCGCTTGCGTTGGGCTTTGCCCTGCCGCAGGCTTATCACCTGATAGCCTTGCTGAGTGAGATGCGCCACCATCCGACGACTGCCATAGAACGGCGTTTTCAGATACTGTTCGTCTATTATTTAACGTGAGTTCGACAGTGTAAAGGCGTGCATAAAGAAAGGCTGGGACATAAGCTCAAAGTATTGAAATACAGAGTAACCCCAGCCATGAGCTTTAGTTTATCCCGACTAGACCTGACCGCACTATTCTGCGATGTAGACG
>JBBQAC010000326.1:0-4074 GCA_038315915.1 Phormidesmidales cyanobacterium | reverse complement strand
GTTTAACAACAGCCGTTCACTCCACTTTTTGTTGGGTGCATGGCCAGTAGTGGGCATTTGGTTCACGGCATTGGGCATCAGCACGATGGCGTTCAACCTGAACGGGTTCAACTTCAACCAGTCGATCATCGACTCACAGGGCCGAGTGATTGGTTCTTGGGCCGATGTATTGAACCGGGCCAACCTGGGTATGGAAGTAATGCACGAGCGCAATGCTCACAACTTCCCCTTGGACTTGGCCGCAGGCGAAGCAGCTCCGGTTGCAATGACTGCACCTGCTATCAACGCGTAGTCGTCATCTGATGTGACTGCTCCTTGATTAAGGAATATAGAAAGCCCCCCGCACTCTGTCTTTGACAGAAGGTGCGGGGGGCTTTTTGTTTGTGGATTGTTGAGATTTTGCACCACCGTTATCAATGAGTTGCACGAGACAAAGTTTTAAAAGGGCGCAATCAAAATCACAAGGTAGTTGCAACAAGGGGATAATAGCGAGGGTCACATAGATTGCCAGAGCAAAAGGAACTGCGGCAGTGCATCAGAGACGCATTATTGGGCTGACAGGAGGGATCGCGACTGGGAAGAGTACGGTGTCGGACTATCTGGCGCGGCGGTATGAGTTGCCTGTGCTGGACGCGGATCTATACGCGCGGGAGGCGGTGGCTAAGGGGAGCGAAATTTTGGCAGTGATCGCCCATCGCTACAGCCCAAAAGTCCTCCTCCCCGACGGCACCCTCAACCGCCCTTATCTCGGCCAAATTATTTTTCACGACACTGCCGAAAAGCGGTGGATAGAACAGCAGATCCATCCCTTTGTCCGCGCACGATTCAGACAGGAAACAGCTGCCTTTCTGCCGCAGCAGACCCTGATATATGCCATTCCGCTTTTGTTTGAAGCAAAGCTCACTCATTTGGTAAGCGAAACCTGGGTTGTTTTCTGCCTTGCCGCTCAGCAAAAAGAACGCCTGATGGCCCGCAGTCAGCTAACGGCAACCGACGCACAGGCCAGAATCGACGCGCAAATGAGCATAGCTGAGAAATGCGAGCAGGCAGATTACGTTCTAGACAATTCTGCCAGTAGAGAACGCTTATTTGCTCAGGTCGATGACTTGTTGGCGGCTGAATGATCGGCCAGGTCGCGCTGCATTTTCCAGCAGGCGATCGCCCACCCTTCGCCCTCGACATCCCAGGCCACCTCCTCATACCGCGTATTCTCCCGCAAGAACTGTTGAAGAGACCTAGCCCTCTCTACCGCCGATAGTTTGTCTGGCAAAACTATCACCCCCATCCCATGCGGCGCTAACAGGTTAAAACACTGCTCTACAAACAGCCGCTCTCGGGCAAGCTGCTGACGAACAGGCTTACCCTTCACCAGCGGGTTCTGATGTGCATACTGTTCGCTGCGGTAAAAATAGTCGCTCACATAGGCATACTGATCTTGATAAAACAGCCATGCCTGAGTTACTTCCGGGTCTCCTTTTAACAGTTCCTGTTTGGATGTTTTAAGCGTTTTGGCACTCACTTTCTCAGTCTCAGCTAGGTCTTGAAAGCGCTGAAGAAACCCTTCTGCCGTGGGTTTGAAGGTTCCCCAGGGCGGCGTACAGATCACCCCATCGAAGCCGCCGCGCCGAATAATTTTATTGAAATAGTAACCCCAATGAAAGGGCTTCAAAATGTCGATATCTTCTAGAGTGAGCTGCTCTCGCCGAGGCTTTTCGGTGAGCTGCATAGCCTTGTACTGAATGCCTAGCTGCTGGCTCATATGGTTCAGCAGGAGGATATCAAGCTTGTTTTGGGCGGTGGCGTCGAGTCGGGCAATTTCTGCTCGCAGCAGCGCCGCCCGAGCATAGGCAGGAATATTGCGGGCATCTGCTAGCTTCTGATGGCGAGATCGGTAGTCCTCCAGGATAAGGTTCTTCTCAGCCAGAATAGTTTGATAGCTGTCTGCTACTAAGGGCTGAAGCAAATTGCCCTGAAGGACATCGCCGCCCTCTGTTGGGTTAACGCGATCAAAGTATTCTTCATCTACCTGAATTAGCCCGATTAAGCTGTTGCCCGAAAGGATGTTGAAGGTGAGATCGGGCAGGGGCTCTAGCTCGGATGGCTGCTGGGCAGTAGCGATCGCATGCAACAAAAGCTGCAAGTGAGCCGTCTCGGTAGCCCCTGCCAGCAGCTCGACCCCATAGAGATTGTTTTTGAAGATACGCTCTTGAATGCCCTGCAAAAGATCGGGCGCTGCTGACACTGTTGAACCTGCCAAAGCCGACCGCCAGATTTTGAGCTGAGTATCTGGAACTTTCTCAGTGGCGTTTGCCAGAATGCTGAAAATTTCAGTGAGGCGCTGATGAACCGCGACGAGCAGATTGCCGCTGCCGCAGGCAGGATCTAATATGCGCAGCTCGGGTAAAACCTCCTGAATCAGATGGCGGCATAGTTTGGCATCGGCGTTGAAGAGGCAGTCGTTTAGAGTATCTGCTGAGAGAGGGTTGGGAAGCCGATCTAAAATCAGGCGATCCAGGAGGTGATCGCTCATCTCCCTAGCCAGTGCTGGCGTCCCCACATAGGCAGTTTCGGGCTGTGCTTGCCGCGCCCAATAGCACTCCAGCCAGTAGCCCAGGTTTCCGCTCATCCAGGGATTGAGCTGACCGGCGCTAGTCTGTTCGCTGAGCCAGCCCAAAATCTCCTCAAAGGGCCAGTCGGCGATCGCGATCGCCTCATACTGCCGCTCCAACCGATGCGTCTCAAACCAATGCCCAAGGAAAGGCACCGCACCTACCCCAGTCTGTGAGGGCAGCCGCTCCAGGGCTGGCAGTGACAGGCTCTGGTACAGCGGCTGCAAGCCGGTCTGAAAGAAATTTTTGCCTTGCTGAAGCGCCCTGCCAAAGCGCGTTTGCAAATACCAGGTATCGCCATCGAGCCAGCCCCGCTGCTGCACACTCTGCGCCAGGATCAGCCGCTGTAGGGTCAGCGCTGCATATGCCTGCCGGTCGGCGCTGTTGCTGATACCAGTAATGCCCTCGCAGAGGCCTTTGATCAGCCGTTCAAATCGCTCATAGCTAGCAGCGGCCTGAGCAGAATCAATATCAGGAAAAAGCCCGTGGCCAGATTGCGCTAGGCGGCGCAACCGAAATTCCCACAGGGTCATACATTGCCCCGACACCTGTAAGGCACTTTCAGTCGGTGACTGGCACCACAGGCTGCGGGTTTTGTCGGCTGCTATAAAAATGACCAAGGGCGACAGGTTGCCGTCGGTTGATGACTGAGAGGCCCAGGCAATTTTGCTGTAAATTTGCCGTCGTCGCTCAGAGGTCAACTGAGTGTCGGCGGTGAGGCTGACCTGCCAGACTGTGACGCTACGACGGGAAGCAATCGGTTCGCACGGTAGCGGGAGGTCTGTGGCCGATGTCAGCGCGGTCGCAAGGCTGGCTGGGACAGGTTGCCAGCCTAAAGTTTGGGTAAAAAGGGGGGGTAGGTGGTGCGATCGCAACTGCGCTACCGCCACTGCCAAATTCAGTTCAAAGCCTTCTGCATTTACAGCCATTTGCGCTTTCTCCCGCGCTGGTCAGTTCACTACTCGCTGCGAACAACGCGCTCGGGGCTATCCTCACCATAGCGACGCAGGGCCATCACCTTGAACCTATCGAGATCGGCCTGAAGCGTCGAGGTCACCACCCTGTCGACAAACGAATTGCTCATCATCAGCCGGGCCAAAATAGCCGGGAGCGCGTAGGCAATTGTCATTTTGACAGTGCTGCTGTCGTCTTTTCGCCCGTAAAAGCGAATGGCTCCCCGGTTGGGCAGGCCGTCCACCGACTCCCACTGGATGATTTGCTGAGGGACGATTTTCACAATTCGCGACAGCCATGAAAAGGTCAGTCCGGTCGTATTCAGCTTCCAGCGCGATAGTTCCGGATCATCTGCCAAAATCTCAACAGAGTCAATCCATTTCATCCACTGAGGCATCTGCTCCAGGTCAGACCACATCTGCCAAACTTTTTCTACCGGGACATCCACATCTACATGGACGCTATGCTCTAGCCAATCTGCCATAGAGAAACCGTACCGTCAGCAACCATT
>JBBQAC010000334.1:0-3899 GCA_038315915.1 Phormidesmidales cyanobacterium | reverse complement strand
GTCAAGCAGCAGCAGCTCAGTGACCTTAAGGCGGTGACCTGGCACTTTATCGGTCATGTGCAGTCGAATAAAAGCCGCAAGGTGTTGGAAAATTTCGACTGGATTCACTCTGTTGATAGTCTCAAATTAGCTAAGCGCCTTGACCAGCAGGCGGCAGAATTGAATCGCACACCCACCTGTTGCCTGCAAGTAAAGTTGCTGTCTGATCCGACAAAAGCCGGTTTTGCTATTAACTCGTTGATAGCTGCGCTGCCTGAACTCGACCGACTTGCCCATCTCAATATTGTGGGGCTGATGGTCATTCCCCCTTATGGACTGTCCCCTGACCAAGGCCGAGATTTCTTTGGGCAAGCCCGGTCGCTGGCCGATGAGATCAATCAAATGGGGTTGGGTAACATCAAGCTGGAGGAGCTGTCCATGGGGATGTCTGGGGATTTTGAAATGGCGATCGCCGCTGGCGCTACGCTGGTCAGAATCGGTAGCGGTCTCTTCGGCCAACGGCAATGAGCCAACGGCTAGTCTGGCTAGTAAAGAGGCAAGTTGAGCGAGTTTGGCTAATCCTCTCGTAATGCAGTTGACAAGTATCTTCAAAGAACATAAGCAAAAAAGCTTGACATAACTTTCAAACCATGGGGTAATGCTTGTGAATCTAGCTTACAGAACCGAATCCGGCTGATGCCGTTAGTTCGGAGATTTGACGAGGTGCGAAACTGGATATAACCCGTTGCTCAAACCTGTCAAGAATTGTGTAAGCTAAGTCAGCTTAAGCGGTAATATTTTGGCAACCTTTCCAATCTGCGAATAACTTTGATGTGAATAACTTTGATGTATTGTGTCTTGCTTTCACATGAAGCTATTTTACAGACGCTTAGCATCAGGAGTCTCCTGTTTTCAGGCAGCTTCCCGCGTCAGAAAGATTGATGTTTCCTTAGGAATGTCTGTTTTATTACCTTTTACTGCCAAGATGCTGCGGGTTATTTTATACCTGCACCGTTTGCCAAGTCGTTTAGTGTCGTGATGGAGCACAAGCTATGAGTGGTCTCTTTGGAAAAATTAAGGACTTTGTCGGATTGAACGATCCGGCTGATTACGAGTACGAGTATGAAGAAGAAGGCGATGAGTACCAGAGCCTTTATGAAGAAGACAGCGTTGAGAGTGAGGCGATCGCAATCCCGGTTCCGCCTGCCGAAGAACCCCGCCCTGCCCGCCGTCGCATTCGCGAAAGAGTTTTGTCCACTGATTCTGGAATGGTGTCAATGAATAACGTAATTGGTATGCCTGGTGCAATGAACGGGATGTCTGAAGTGTTGGTGATGGAGCCTCGTACCTTTGAGGAAATGCCTCAGGCGATTCAGGCACTGCGTGAGCGCAAGTCTGTAGTACTCAATCTCACTATTATGGATCCCGATCAGGCTCAGCGTGCGGTTGACTTCGTCGCAGGGGGTACTTACGCCATGGACGGTCACCAAGAGCGCATTGGTGAAAGCATTTTCCTATTCACACCTAACTGTGTTCAGGTGAGTATGCCTACCGGAGCTGACGCTGAATTTACTGAGCAAGCGCCGATGGCTGCACCTCGTCAGTCTGCGCCAACACCCGCTTGGGCGACTGAGCAGATTGCTCGCATGGCTTAGTCTGAAGAGCTCTTTAAGGGCTCTAGAGGACTGCGGGTTTGAAAGGACAGGTTTAAAGTGCGAACGAACTTGTACAGGCAAAAGGGTAGGCTCCGTCGAGGTGATGTCTCAGGACGTCATGGCAGCTATCGCTTTTAGGACTGAAATCCCCTTCATCTTCTAAGAGCTATTCGCGGTATGCTGTGAAATAGACGTATGAGGGGCTGTCATCTTTTGCCTGTAAGACTTGGTGTGATTGGCGGCGGGGTAATGGGCGAAGCTCTGTTATCTCGCCTTCTTTCTCAGGGGCTATACACTCCTGATGAAGTTTTGTTGGGAGAGCCTTCTCCCGAACGTCGGGGCGTACTCTCTGAGCAGTATGCAATCCAGGTGACGGGTAACAATCGCGAGGTGATTGAGAAGGGCCGAGTGCTTTTGCTGGCCGTTAAACCTCAAATATTTGACCTGATAGCGAAGGATTTCAAGGGCGCTCGTTACGACTCTCCGCCTTTGCTGCTGTCTATTTTGGCGGGTTTGCCGCTGGCCAAAATAGAGGAGGCTGTACCGGGTTGGCCGGTGGTGAGGGCCATGCCCAATACGCCTTCGACTATAGGGGCCGGAATGACGGCGATCGCCTTGGGTACCCAAGCCTCAAGCGATCACGCTCAGCTTGCTCACGAAATATTTTCAGCGGTCGGCCAGGTTGTGCAGGTGTCTGAAGGCATGATGGACGCGGTGACCGGTCTCTCCGGCTCGGGGCCAGGCTATGTTTCGATTGTGATCGAGGCGTTGGCTGACGGGGGCGTGGCCTCGGGTTTGCCTCGGGCGATCGCTAACCAACTAGCGGTACAGACCGTACTTGGCACGGCTCAACTTATTCAGAAAACGGGCATACATCCGGCTGAGCTTAAAGACCGGGTGGCCAGTCCTGGTGGCACTACGATTGCAGGTATCGCCTGTTTGGAGGAGCTAGGATTGCGCTCAGCGCTGATAGAAGCAGTGAGAACGGCAAGTTCCAGGTCACGCGAGTTAGGCAAGCCTGCTAACCAACCTGACGGAACACAGCCAAAAACTTGAGCAGCCTCAAATACTCCCCAGCAAACCTGACAGCTAATCCGCGCCCATGCCTCCTGAAGATCCCAATTTCAACGAAGATACTGCATTTACTGATGCCGGTCGCTCGGCAGGTGATGCGGGTAACGAGGAAAACGCTGATGCCGGTCGCTCGGTTAACGACTCTACATTTAAAAGACCTCTGGGATTGCAGCGATCTGACCGCACCCGAGCCGGTGGTAGCGCTGGGTTACCCCCGCCCAACCGCTCAGCTTCGGAGCCGATGTCAGGCCCGCAGGCAGATGTAGATCAGCTAGTGCGCCGTGGGCTACAGGCACTAGAGAGCAGGCGGCGCGACTTACAGCAGGAGATAGACCAGCTAGAGCGGCGCAAGGAAAAGATCCAGGCAGAGACGCGCACTAGCTTTGCAGGGGCTTCTCAAGATATTGCAATTCGGGTGCAGGGCTTCAAGGAGTATTTAGTCGGGAGCCTGCAAGATTTGGTTACGGCGGCTGAGGAAATCGATCTAGGAAAGCCAGCCGCTTCGGTCAGTTCGCCCGCGATGCCTGCGGCACCCGCAGCCCCATCTCCAGACGAGGGTGAGATTGTGCCTTTAGCAGCCCAGCGATTTGCTGAACAGCGCGATCGCATCAACAGCCTGCTAGATCAATACCGCACTCGCCCTGACTATTACGGCCCGCCCTGGCAACTGCGCCGCACCTTCGAGCCCATTCACGCGGATCGAGCCGCTAACTGGTTTTTCACACAGGGCGGACGCGGCGCGGTGAAGAGCATGGGTAGCCGTCTACAGAACGTGTTGGTCGCTTCTGCCGCCATCTCTTGTCTGTACGCCATTTATGACCGGCGGCTGTGCGTACTCGTACTGGCGACGACACCTGAGCGCCTGGGTGAATGGCGACGCTGGCTACAGGACTGCCTGGGGATTGCCCGTGCGGACTTTGGTACCAACCGTGGGGTGATGCTGTTTGAAGCCTCTGAGCCCATGACTCAGCGAGCTGAGCGCCTGCTAGAAAGTGGTAGAGTTCCTTTTTTAATCATGGACGAGGCTGAAGATAAAGTCAGCCTGTCTCTGCTACAGTTCCCGCTGTGGTTGGGGTTTGCCCCCGATCCGGCAAATCCATCTACTGACTACGATTACTACTGATGACGATAACTTCTCACCTACCGCTATGACTGGGTCTGCTATTGCAATATTGCTGCTGGGTCTGCTGG
>JBBQAC010000352.1:0-3560 GCA_038315915.1 Phormidesmidales cyanobacterium | reverse complement strand
TTCATCGACTTTGATGATAATTTGAGTCGAACGAGAGATCAAGGGTTTTGAGTGTCCGTAGTCTGGAATTTGGAATTGCTGGCTTACTGCGGTGCTGCCACTTCGCCAGACGGCTGGGAAAATCTAGATGCAATTATTCATGAGTGGCATGCAAGCGCGATCGCTATCCTCAGCAACGACTTGACTGAAGCTTGGCAAGATACCGACGAAGAAGTTCCGCTAACGCCACCCGTAGAGTACCGTACCGCCTGAAGTAGTAGTTTATTATGCCAGAAAGCACCCAAAGAAGCGCAGCCCAACACCATAAGCGGAATTGAGCTGCACAGCTTGTCTAAGTAGGCGATTATCTTCTGAGAATGGTCAAGTCACACTCTGCTGCTGTGACAGCGTCGCCTAAAGTGCTTCGCTCTCTACTTCAATCACGACCGGCTGGCTAGCTTCAGTCTTTGGCTCTGACGCTACTGGCTGGGTACGGCCCGTAAATTGGTCTTTGAGATCTGTGTAGCGGGCACCGTAGCGATCGCTCAACAATCCATCCAGCCTAATCGCTAGCTTTTTCATTTGTGGGAACAGATTTTGCTTGGCTGCGATCGCCACCACTCGGGCCAGCCGAATCAGCCGCTCAGAAAGATCTTTGCTATCGGCTTCTCGGTTCCAAGTTTGGTTGACCGTATCAGCCGCCTGCTGGCTTTTTTGTTTTACAGTCGCCACTGTTTCAGCCGTCACTTCTTTGGCCAGGGGGCTGATTACCGTGCGGCCATCTTTTACTTCAGCAGCGGTTTCAGCAAAGGCGGTGCGCAGAATGTTGAATACGCGCTTTGAGCGTTGAGTGCTCTCCTGCTGAAGCGTTTTTAGCTTTTCTACGGTGGAAGAGTTAGTAGAAGGAGATGCGCCAGCAGGGATTTCAGCGGGATTGGTTTGAGTTGTGTAAGTCATGATGTTTTTCTTGAATGGGTGAGTAAAGGTAAAAGAGAGAAGAGCGCTAGCCGACTGACACGGCATCGACTGTAATGGTCTTGTAGGTGTCGCCGGTCTCAGTATCTTTTTCAGTGGTGACTGAAGGCGTTGCTGAGCGTTTGCGTTTTAGCTGCTCGGCCATGAGCTGGCTAACTTCTGTCACCAGTAAACTGACGACCAGTCCGTCATCCACCCAACCCAGTACCGGAAAAACGTCTGGAGAGATATCCAACGGGCTAACCAAATACAACAGCGTTCCTAAAATGACAATCCAGCGGTACTTAGTGTGTCTGAGTGCTTGACGGTACAGATTATGAAAGTAAGTTACAAAGTGGTTTTTCATCGGGGCTCTCATTGGGGGTGTCTTTAGCCAACACACTTATTATCGCCGCCCGGTCTGTTGCAGTCAGGTGTAGATAGCACACCGAACTACTGACGGGGCGGTCGTTTGAACCGGTTGGGTTTACCGTAAAAGAACAGCCGGTTTACCGAAGTACTGATCTACTGAAGCAGCGTGGTGAGATGAACCAGCTCTGGCATGATGAGAGCGTCCATTGCAAGCTGTACCGCTTTGCTGGAGCCAGGGACAGAGAATATAAGGGTGCTTTTGTGAGACTGGGTGTGGATGCCAGCGATCGCTCTCGACGCGATCGCCCTCGACCCAATCTCGGCGTAGCTAAGCTGCCGAAAAATTTCACCAAAGCCCGGTAGCTCCTTGGTCAGGAGCGCAGAAATCGCTTCGTAAGTGGTATCGCGAGGGGCAATGCCGGTGCCGCCATTGAGCAAAATTACCTGAGTTTCGGCGTTCATTGCCAGGTGTCTCACCTGCTCGGCAATCTGCGCAGGTTCGTCTTTGAGAATTTGATAGTGACCCACCCGATGGCCCGCCGTCACGATTCGGTGCTGCATAAGCTGCCCGCTTCTATCCGTGCTGGGCGTGCGGGTATCGCTCACGGTGAGTACCGCGCAGACGACCGCTACTGGTGCACTGTCGGGATGGGGTTGAAGAGACACTGGGGACGGCTCAGGAATGACGCGCTTCGTTAGACTTTTACTCCTCAGCTTTCTGTAGGCCGAGTCCATTGTCGCGGCCATAGCGCTCCATGAAACGCATGAAACGCTCCCATTCTTCCTGGCCTCGCATCACAAAGACGGCTTCGATGCCCGCCGGTTCGCCGTTGACAAACTTGCCGTTGACATCGCGGGTAGTCAATTCGCCTTCCTCATCCACCATGTACATGCCGGTGACTTCGCCGCCTTCGTCTACCAACGCTTTGGGGCGATCAAAGTAAAAAGTGGCAGTGCCATCAGAGAGGTCTTTAGCACGAGTGATACGAACGTCAGGAACGACCTCTTCTTTGACCCCGCGAGCAAATTGAATTTCAGCCATGGTGAATGTTAAGTACGCAAAATTAATAGCTACAGTTTCCCATTTTATCGGGCCTTTAGTCGAGGGAAATTTGGTATGGCGAGGTTACAGGCGGCATTTTATCGGCTAGCACCAGCGCCTGGTATACCATCGCAGAGACCTCGGCGCGGGTCGCTGCGCGGTTGGGCCGCAGCTCTGCAAGGACGGGGCGGTTGAAGACGAGTCCGAGCTGAGTGGCGGTGGCGATCGCACTCACCGCGTAGCTTGGAATCGCCGACCTATCACTGAATCGATCCAGCGATCGCACGTCAGGCGGCGATACCGACCGCAGTGCTAAACCGCTGACCAGAGCCAGCAGCGCCTGTAGCTTAGTCAGCGGATAGTTGGGGTCGAAAGTGAGATCCGGAAAGCCCGAGATAAACTCGGCCCGGTAGGCGCTTTGAATCACTCCAGCCGCCCAAAAATTATCGGGGACGTCGCGAAAGCGCATCGGCGGGCGAGTTGGTTTTGGTACAAAAGCGCCGACCAGCAGCGCCGCGAACTGCGCTCGGGTAATCGGCTCATCGGGGCGAAAGGAACCATCGCCAAAGCCGCTGAGCCAGCCTTTTTGCACCAGCGGCTCGATAAAGCCTTGAGCCCAGTGCTGAGCTGAGACATCGCCAAAGCTGGGGGAGCCTGCGTCAGCTTGAGGAATGAAGGGCGAAGCAATCGGGGGGAGCTTGTCAGTTGCCACCAGCGCCTGATGCACCAGCGCCGTGGTTTCTGCGCGGGTGGCTGGCTCCAGCGGGCGCAGGCGGTCAGGATCGGGGTAGCTGACGATGAGCTGACGTTCGGTGGCGGCGGCTACCGGCTCAATCGCATAGCTGGGGACTTGAGCGCGATCGCTATACACCAGCAAAGACTGAGAGCGCCCGCTGCCCAGCCCTAAGCCATTGACCAGCGCAACAATCGCCTGCACCCGCGTCAGCGGCGCGTTAGGCCGAAAAGACCCGTCTGGAAACCCCGACATAAAGCCCTGGCTCTGCGCCTGACGAATGGCCTCAAAGCCCCAAAAGCCAGCCGGTACGTCCACAAAAAGGACAGCCGGACGACTGCGCTCAACCGCTGGGAAAGACGCCGCTAGCAGCGCTGCAAACTGAGCCCGGTTGACCTGAGTGTCTGGCTGAAAAGTTCCATTCAAAAAGCCTTTCACCAGGTTCCGAGCCGCCAGCGCTTCGACAAAAGGCGCTGACCA
>JBBQAC010000385.1:0-2253 GCA_038315915.1 Phormidesmidales cyanobacterium | reverse complement strand
TCAGATGATTTGATGGGCGTTTGAACCATGGGAAGATTGCTTGGAGGAGCGAATGGATGATTTGATTGCTGGCTTTAAAGCTCGCAAATAGAAACGTAATGATCGGTAATCCGGTCGGGATTGCGGTGTATATATAAAATTTTATCACTGTAGCCCTAAGAAGGGCTTTGCCTCGAAAGGAATCGACTTATTTTTGCAGGGTTCAAAGTTCATATCATGAACATAGTGACCTAATAGCTCAGGAGCCCTTCCCTATGGCAGATTCTATGATGTACAGCGAGGACATGTTTGTATTCCTCACCCCAGATGCTACCGAAACGTTTATGACGCCGCCTGAGCTTGTCGATAAGCTAAAGGATGTGTTGGCTCGCTATGACGGTGAGCTACCGAGAGAGTTGCGATCGCTCTCCTCCCCCGAAGCCCAGGCCAAATACCTGCTAGAAACCCACTGCGAATTTGAAACAGCGCCCGGCGAGTCCGTGCAGTGGTACGCGGTGCGTCTAGAAAAGTAGCTTCGGCTGCGCTCAGCCGCTGACATCACGCCACCACTGCCTTCATTGCCACTGCCACCTTCTTTTCAGCGGGCTGGCTCACTTCCGCCACGATACCGGGGCCAAAGAAGCTCTCAATTTTTGGCTGCTTTTCCTGCCACTTTTCAAAAGTGACATAGGGCGAGTCAAACTCCAGTACTAGGGTGTAAGCGCCGTCTCGCTGCTCTTCGTGCAGGCCGGAGAGCACGGGCCGCTGAGTGTCGTTGGGGCTGAGTCCCAGGCGCTCTAGCGTCTCGTCCAAATGGGCTTCCTGGCCGTATCGATAGCGGGTGACGTCTTTGCGCACCTGTGTTTGAGTTTGGGTTGCCTGTTCTCGGAGCGCGATCACCGCTTCGCTGGGCGGCTGCGTGTAGGGCACAGGCTCTAGTTCGGCTGCTCGCAGCGCCAGCCCGCCGAGCAAAATGGGCACGCCATAGAAAAAGCCAATCAGGTTAAGCGTTGCTTTTTCTTGGGCATAGGCGACAAAGCCAATCAGAGTCAGGATGCCGCCTGCAATCAGGAGAACAGAGCCAAGGGGAATTTTGCGCAGCATGGGATCGAGGTTCCTAAACAGTCTTTAATAAAATTTTCTGAGAGCTTAAGGGCAGGTTCTGGGCTCAGCCGACTAGGGCCTAACTAGAGGCCGACTAGGGGCAGGTGCGGTTAGTACCAAAGTTGCTTATCCTATAAAGAAATGTAACTCATCTCGGAGACCCCTTTTATATGGAATTTGCCGCCCTCCAAACCAGAATTGAGCTAATTCGCTCCAAGCGTCAGTCGCTGCTACGCTTGCTAGATCAGCCCGACATCGGCACTTTACGCATTGATGTCAACCAGGCGCTAGAGGAAATTGACGACCTGCTCGAAGAATTTGATCGCGCTTTCCCAGGTCAGGTCGCTTCCTAAAAGGCTTACCGTAGAGAAAGAATTTCATTACTTTCATTACCTTTAGACAAATGGGCAAGACGTTTACAGCGCAAATTAGTCATCAGGGAACGGTTCACAGCATTCAAGTTGACGCAGACCAAACAGTGTTAGCAGCCGCTCACAACGCTGGACTGGATCTGCCGACCTCCTGTGGTGCCGGGGTCTGTACGACCTGCGCGGCACTGATCACCGAAGGATCGGTGAACCAGGAAGACGGCATGGGCGTGGGGCAGGAGCTTCAAGCTGATGGCTATGCCTTGCTCTGTGTGGCTTTTCCCGAGTCCGATCTCAAGCTGGAAACCGAGAAAGAAGATGAGGTTTACGCGCGTCAGTTCGGTCAGCCGGGGTAGCGCTCACCGCTTGATGCAGCAGACAAGATGCAAACAAAACTAATTACGCTGGAAGTGTCTTTACTAGCTCCTCCTGACGAATTGCGCGCGGCGGTACCTGGTTCAGACAGGCTGCGATCCGATGCGTTGCGATCGCGTATCGAAACCCAACTCGCCAACCACGGCGATCCCCTCCGCTGGGCCATCACCACTATTGACGCAGCCAACTATACCGCTTGCGTAGAAGCCGTGGTCACCGTCATTTCATGATCTTGCCAAAGCCAGTGCATACTACAGTGCTGATCATTCCAACCGGAATCGGCGCGGCGATTGGCGGCTATGCTGGCGATGCACTCCCGGTTGCCCGCACGCTCGCGCAAGTCACCGACCGGCTGATCACCCACCCCAACGTGCTCAACGGCGCGCAGCTCTATTGGCCAATAGACAATGCCTACTATGTCGAAGGC
>JBBQAC010000325.1:0-4097 GCA_038315915.1 Phormidesmidales cyanobacterium | reverse complement strand
AATGTACACTCTGGAGACAAATTCTGGCGCATGGCCTGGCCCGCCAATTTGCTCTGTCATATACTTGGGCAGTTCTTTTGCCCCGTTTGCCTGCGCGTATTCCTGAAGCTGATTTTTAGGATCTTTGCTCGAACGCTTTGCCACGACTGCTTTTGGCACATCGTTGAATAGCTTTTCTATGAGCGATCGCAAAATTTCAATATCCCGGTTGTTATCCAGGTAGTAGGCTCCGACTACGGCCTCAAAAGTACTGCTCAACAAATTCGGATTCTGATAGCCGCCTTCTTTAATCATGCCTTGCCCCAGACGCATTCTAAAGTCTAGCCCGACTTCAGTCGCGAACAGCGCGAGCTGTTTTTCATCGACTAATGCGGATCGTCGTCTGGTCATTTCGTCCTCTCCCATTTCAGGATGACGGCGATACAAATAATCGCCACTGATGTAAGTGAGAATGGCGTCACCCAAAAATTCCAACCGTTCGTTATGTCCCATATCTCCAGGATTCTCATTAGCGTAAGATCGATGCGTTAAAGCTTGGCGAAGCAGTTTCTCGTCATTGAAAATCAAAAGTTTATGCATTGCTATCCTCACGGCATTGATTGGTTTTTCGTGAGGATTTGTGGTCGTGCTGTCCTCTATTGGAAGGCTGCTTTTTAGCGCTTTTAGAGGGCTTCTTTCTAGGAGGAAAGAGGCTGTTTCCACGCGAGTTGTTGCACTCAAAGCAAGCAAGACGAAGATTCTCTAGAGAGTTAGAACCGCCTAGACTTTTCGGTCTGATGTGGTCGAGGGTGAGTTCTTTGGCGGGCAGATGACACTCACACCACCAACAGCACAAGCCATAGTCCGAGACCAGTTGAACTTTTCTATTTCGTTTTTGTTGACTATTCACGATTGAATTTCCGTTGCTAATTTTAACTAACAGCGGAATATCAGGTATACAAAAAGGTTCCGCTCCGGTGAGCGAAAATAGCCTTTTGACCTTGATGGTAAGCGTCTCAAACGTACTCCCTTAAAGCCTCAAACCAGCGCATATCCAGTATGCTGAACCAGTAATGACCTGAAGAGATAACCTTAACTTCCAATCAATGCTAGGCCAGAACACTGGACATACATCGATTTGAGGCAAAAAGGGAGTACCCATGAGACGAACACCCAAGTTCTGATATTCATCTGCATGATTCAATAAAAGCACGAAAAATTTTTTCCGTCAACACCTTCAGGCCGGGATTGTTTACAATTATTCTTTATCAATATTTTTCGATATTTTTGATTATTTCTCTAACCCTCTAACTTTTTTTGCAACCTATGCGTGAACAATTTGCCAGCGACAACTATTCCGGCATTTGCCCGGAAGTTATGGACTATCTCAATAAAGCCAATCAGGGCTATGCCAAAGCCTACGGCGAAGATGAGTGGACTCAGCGGGCGGCTGATTTATTCCGGGAGATATTTGAAACCGACTGTGAGGTGTTTTTTGTCTTTAATGGAACTGCCGCCAACTCGCTGGCCTTAGGGACGCTGTGCCGGTCGTATCACAGCATTATTTGCCATGAGATGGCCCATATTGAGACGGATGAATGCGGCGCGCCCGAGCTATTTACCCATGGCTCAAAGCTGCTGCTCGGTCAGGGCGAACAGGGCAAACTCACACCGCAGTCAATTGAAACGCTGGTGACCAAGCGCGATGACCTGCACTACCCCAAGCCCAAGGCGGTCAGCCTGACGCAGACGACTGAACTGGGGACGCTGTACTCTTTGCAGGAGCTGGATAAAATTCGGACGGTGTGCGATCGCCACCACCTAAAACTCCACATGGACGGGGCTCGCTTTGCTAACGCGATCGCTGCTACAAACGTCAGCCCCGCCGATGTCACCTGGCGCAGCGGTGTAGACGTGCTGTGCTTTGGCGGTACCAAAAACGGCATGGCGCTAGGCGAAGCAATTTTGTTTTTTGACAAGTCGCTGGCCGAAGATTTTGACTATCACTGCAAACAGTCCGGGCAGCTCACTTCCAAAATGCGGTTCATCTCTGCGCAGTTTGTCGGCCTGCTAGAGACCGGTGCCTGGTTGAAAAATGCGACTCACGCAAATGAATGCGCTGCCTACTTAGCCGGTCAGCTTGCAGGTTTACCTGAGCTGTCGTTCATTTCTCCCCGTCAGGCCAACGGCGTATTTGTCGAAATGCCTTTAGCGCTGATTGAAGCGCTGCACCGCCGGGGTTGGCATTTTTACACGTTTATCGGGGCGGGCGGCGCGAGGCTAATGTGCTCCTGGAACAGCACGTTTGAACGGATTGATGAGTTTGTAAAAGATGTGAAAGAAGAGATTGTGCAAATGTGATGAAACAACTATGCCCTGCTGTGTAAGGCTACCTCGGTGCTTTTTGCCAGCCTGCCGAAGCGGCCTCTGCCTCTGTACAAAACCATTTTTCACCTTTTTCAGGACTGATCACCGTAGATTCATAGTCTTCCATTCCGGGAAGATGGTAGACCTTGTTGCCTGCACTAATCGAGATGTTCCCCTTGATAACACAGTCGGGTTTTGTCACAGCAGTCACTAAAGAAGGAGAGCGGCTAGGGCCAAACTGAGTGGCCATTACCAGGGCGATCGCCGCCCCTCCCAATCCAAAAATAGTTCCAACCCCGCTCCGTTGACTTGATTTTTGCCCGAACCGTTGCCCTTGGGATCTGGGTTGTCTGAAAGCTTGACGCGGTGGCGGGGTCTGTAACGCTACCCCCTGAATCACAGCTTTAGTGGCCCGCATTTTTCCGCTAGCGTCAGCAGTGATCTGATAAGAAATGACGTCTCCCACTCTCGGACGGCGGCTCGCACCTTTCGCAGCGCTGATATGCAAAAATACTTTTTCACCCCCTTCTACCGGACTAATAAAGCCAAATCCTCTATCGTCCTTCCATACCGTCAGCTTTCCTCTTCTTAAAGCAGATGCCATAAAACAGCCTTTTAAAAACTCTGTTTACAGCTTTCCCTGTAACAACGCGATGACTGCCTGCTGGATGAACATTTCATCCTCCGTGTTTTGATACGGATTACCTGCCCGGTGGCCCCAAATGGAGGGAATAGGGCGATATTTGCTGTTGGGGATGAGGGCAGCTTCGGCTTCGCAGTCTTCAGGTGTGAAGTAGAGGTCGGTGGTGGCAGGCATAACCAGGGTTGGAGCAGCGATCGCACCCAACGCTCGCTCATAGTTACCTTCATAGACTGGATTGTCACTGACATCACAATGTAGCCAGGTCTCGATCATTGCCAATAAATTATGCGGATCGCGCTTGCGATAGCCTGCTTCCCAGCTCCGTAAAAGATAATCTTCTAAAGAGCTGTACCCCCATTCTAAATAAGGCTTCGCCCGGTAGTAGGCTGGTGACGCGGCCCAGCTCGCGTAGATTTGGGTGAAGGTGTGAAAACCGCGATCCGGTACAGCCTCAAACCGTTCGCCATTCCAGGCCGGATCACCTTGCAAAGCGGCCCTGAGGCTATAGAGAAAAATCCGGTTGTGATCGGTCGTTTTGGCGGTGCCGCAGACCGCCGCAATTCGCTGTACCCGGTCAGGATAAAGCGCCCCCCAGTGGTACGCTTGCTGCGCTCCCATCGACCAGCCGTAAACCAAAGCCAGCCGCTCAATGCCCAAACTGTTCAATAGCTCAGCTTGAGCGCGAACATTGTCGTAATGCGTAAAGTAAAAGCTCGGTTTTTGAATCGCTTTGCAGTTGCTCGGCGAGGTTGAGAGCCCATTGCCGAACATGTTGGGAATAATCACATACCAATCTGTCGGATCTAGAATGCCGCCCGGACGCACCAGCCAGTCAATATCGCTGTGCTGCGCTCCATAAGATGTAGGGTAAAGAATCACATTGCTGCGATCAGCGTTCAGTTCTCCATAGGTCTGATAAACAATATTAACTTCGGGCAGTGTTGCCTTGCACTGACAGGAGAAATCTTTGAGAGCGAAGCGACCAAGAACCATGCTAACTCCTACGCCTGAGCGGGCTGCTGAAGCGCCGCAACAATGTCTTGATTAACCTGGAGGTAACCCGAATCAACGTGAGAGAAGTGGCCTCTTAGCTGCTGATGAGCGGCGG
>JBBQAC010000190.1:0-9014 GCA_038315915.1 Phormidesmidales cyanobacterium | reverse complement strand
AGAAAAGTTCAGACCGGGCTATGAGCGAGATTCTGATAAGGTTTACGCGGTATTGCTGCTTGTTTCCGGCCTCTTTTTGCTGGCCCACTTGGACATGGAGCTACTCGCGTCATTTCAGCAGTTGCTGATGGCGGGTATGCTTACGGCGCTGCTGATTGAAAGCATCCGCAACCGCCTGCCCAGAACCGAACCGATGCAGCCCATCGACAGTCGGCCTCCGCGTCCTCGGTACGATAACCGTCCGCCAGCAAATCGCCGGGTGTACCGGGCTGAGCTAGATGATCGCGGGATGCCTTTGCGCGATCGCCCCTATGCCCCCCGCATGGCCGCTGCCCCAGATCCGCGCATGGCCCCGGCCAGAGACGAGTATCGGCGAAACGAATACAGCAGCAGCGATCGCCCTCGTCAGCCCTACGAAGAATTTCGCGGCCCTGCTGGTCGCTTACAGCCCAGTGAAGCGGGCGATGACCGAGCACGCGACGACAGACCGCGCAACGACCGCTACGCCGACGGCAATGGCCGCTACGGGGAACGGCCCCCGGCTCGCCCTCCGGTAGAGCGTCCGCCCTCGCCTTCCCCCCAAGGCTATTCAGAAAGACGCCCGGACGATAGAGGCTCAGAAGGTAGACGCCCCGATAACTTTCAGTCTCGTCCGCCCGAGAGACGACCTGAGCAAGCGCCGGAAGGCTCCTCAGACTACGGCCCTCCGAACCCGAATTCGCGCCCGGCTAGCGCTGATCGCGCCCTCAACGTCCGCCCGTACAGCGAGGCTCCAAAGGTAGATCTGCCGAGAGACGAAGGCTACAGGCCACCCAATCGACCCGAAGGTGCACCCTCTTAGTACTAGCAGACTTTCCCAGAGACCATTAGTCTTCATAAAGCACCCCGGCACCACAGCGTTTCGGGGTGCTTTTCATAGCGATGTTGAGGGGAGAGACGGCTGCGCTCTTTCATCAGGGCTACCGGGCATAGCTGCGAATGTTTTCAGGTGCAATTATGTCCGCCGGTAGGCGAGGGTCTGCGATTGGGTCGCCTGCCGTTTCTATCAGCGGTAGAACCCCTGCCCAAACTGGTAGATCGTAGTCAGCATCATTATCTACTGGTGGCCCGGTGCGAACTTTGGCCGAGGCTTCCGTGATCGGCAAGCTCAGGACACAGGTGGCGGCGAGTTCTTCTGGGCTGGGCGATCGCACCTGGTCCCACCGGCCCGGCATGATGTGCTCAGTAAAGGCTCGGAGCGCGCTGTTTTTTCAGCCGGGTCAGTAACCGCCCGAGCAGTGCCGAACAGCACCACCGAGCGATAGTTCATCGAGTGATGATAGGCAGAACGGGCAAGCACCAGGCCGTCGAGCAGAGTAACGGTCATGCAAATCTCAATGCCGGTAAGCAGCGACTTTAGCATTCGGCTCGCCCCTGCGCCGTGGATATAGATCTGGTTATCGACGCGGCCATAGGTCGTTGGAATTACGAACGGCTGGTCGCCCGTGACGAAGCCAACGTGACAAACCAATCCGGCATCGAGAATTTGAGCGACCGTTTCAAAGTCGTAGTGGCCTCGTTTGGGGACTCTTTTAATCTGGCTTCTGGGTGTTTTCATAGCAGTTGCCCTGGGTTTCCCAAGGCGATGTAAACGATTTAACTGCTACGGTAAAAGGTAAATTGGCTGTTTCCAAGCGCCAATTTTACACAATTTGACCAGTCCAATTTTCTGGCTTTACCGGGTTGAACCGATGGAACTGCTGCTGGTGCTAGATCTCAACGCTGGGCTAAACGCGCCACTGCATCGGCAAATTTATGAGCAAATTCGAGCGGCGATCTTGACGGGGAGGGTGCGATCGCAGCAAAAGCTTCCTGCTAGCCGTCAGCTCGCCCAATCGCTGGGCGTTTCCCGTACAACGGTGGTTCAAAGCTACGACCAGCTCATCAGCGAAGGCTATTTGCAAACTCAGCCCGGCGCAGGCACCTTTGTCTGTGCCCAAATTCCCGATGCGATGCTCTCGGTTGGCTCTACGCCTGTTCAGGCAAATATTGTGCGGCCTAGCTTACCGGTGCTCTCGGCCTATGGCGATCGCCTCAGCCAAGTCCAAGCCAACAGCGACGCGCCCGACTGCGCGTTAAATTTTCGCTACGGCCTGCCCGACCTCAGCTTATTCCCGGTGCAGCAGTGGCGACGGCTATTGAGCCATCACCTGATGGATGGGCTCGATTGGATGAACTACAGCTCAGATGCCATGGGCCATCCGTCGCTGCGCAAACAAATTGCTGACTACATTACCCAGGTGCGAGCGGTGCGGTGCGGCCCTGAGCAAATCCTGATTACTCACGGTGCGCAACAGGCACTGAGTCTAATCACGCGGCTGCTGGTGAATCCGGGCGAAGTTATCGCCTTGGAGAATCCTGGCTACCCGAGCGGACGACGAGTATTCAGCGCCAGCGGTGCAACGTTGCTGCCGATCCCGGTGGACGGTGAAGGACTCAAACTAGAGGGGGCAGATGGCCTCAAAGCCAAAGCGAGCAGCTCTCCGCCCCGGTTGATCTACGTCACCCCATCGCATCAGTTTCCAACCGGTGTGTCGATGTCTCTGTCGCGGCGGCTAGCGCTATTGCAATGGGCTCAGCAGGCGAACGCGCTGATTGTTGAAGACGATTATGACAGTGAATTTCGCTACAGCGGGAGACCGATTCCGGCTCTGCAAGGACTTGATGATCAGGGCCGTGTGCTGTACGTGGGAACGTTTTCTAAAGTGATGTTTCCAGGTTTGCAACTGGGCTACGTCGTCGTGCCGCAGTCCTTAGTGCCGCTGTTTGGGCAGGCCAAATGGTTGAGCGATCGCCAGTGCTCCCTCATTCACCAGTTGGCGCTGGCAGACTTTATTGGTGAAGGCCATCTCGCTAAGCATGTGAGGCGAATGCAAGCAATTTACAGTCGGCGACGGCAAGCGTTAGTAGCTGCTTTGCACACGCTTGAAGCGCCCGGTTCGATAGAGATTTTAGGCGACCAAGCCGGGCTCCACATTACTGCTCGGCTGCCAGATCAGCAGGATGACGCCGCGCTGATCCAGCAGGCTAGGGTGCGAGGTGTGAGCTTGTTCAGCACCCGAAAACACTATTGGCCACCGCCTGAAGCCACCCGGGGCGAGTTCATCTTTGGCTTTGGGGCAATAGATGAAGCGGGAATAAGAGCAGCGATCGCCCGCATCCAACCTCTATTGCACTCAAAGACGTAGCAATCCCAAATCGCCTTGAGTTTCTAAAGGATGTGCCACAGCCCTACCGCAGGGCGATATCCTGTAGGGTATCTGATCTTTTTCGCCACCATGCAGATATACCTGGATTACAGTGCGACAACCCCACCTCGATCAGAGGTTATGGCTGCGATGCAAACCGCCATGACCCAGCACTGGGGAAATGCGTCTAGTCTGCACCAGTGGGGCAACCGGGCGGCGACGGCGTTGGAGCGATCGCGCCTACAAGTAGCCAGTCTCATCAACGCACCCACCGCCGACTCCATTGTCTTTACCGCTGGCGGCAGTGAAGCCGATAATTTAGCCATACTGGGCGTCGCTGGTCGGTTTTCTCGGCCTCAGCATCTGATTATTTCAGCGGTGGAGCATTCAGCCGTCGCTGAACCTGCTCGTCAGTTAGAAAGTCAAGGATGGCAAGTGACCCGCCTGACGGTTAACCGTCAGGGCGCAGTTGACGTAGGGCAGCTCAAAGCTGCGCTGCAAGATAATACGGTGTTGGTTTCTATCATCTATGGGCAGAGCGAGATCGGGACGCTACAGCCGATTGCGGAGCTTGGAGCAGTTACCCGAGCCCACGGCGCACTTTTCCATACCGACGCGGTTCAAGTCGCCGGTCGCCTGCCGATAGATGTGCAGGAGCTACCGATTGATCTCCTCTCGCTCTCCAGCCACAAAATCTACGGCCCTCAGGGGGCAGGCGCTTTGTATATCCGGCCAGACAGCCTCGAACAGCCCCATCCGCTGCCGTCAGCGATTATTCTTGGGGGCGGGCAGGAAAGGGGATTGCGCTCAGGCACTCAGGCGATCGCCAGCATTGCTGGCTTTGGTGTCGCAGCAGAGCTGGCCGCTGCTGAAATGCCGACTGAAACTTTGCGGTTGATCCATTTGCGTGATCGCTTTTTCGCTCTCCTGGCCGATACCCCCGTGCTGGTGCCGACTGGCGATCCGCGCAACCGCCTGCCGCACCACGTCAGCTTCTGCCTGCCCAATACCGACATCACGGGCAAAACGCTGGTGCGCCAGATGAACCTGGCCGGGATTGGTATCAGTGCGGGTTCGGCCTGTCACAGCGGTCAGTTGTCGCCTAGCCCAATTTTGCAGGCGATGGGCTATGGCGATCGCGCTGCCAAAAGCGGCATCCGCCTGACGCTGGGCCGCCAGACCACCGAAGCCGACGTAGACTGGTGTGCGCTTGTGCTCAAGCAGGTGCTCGCCCGAACGCTGCCGGAGCCCTCTGCCCTGCCTGCCTAGTTTTTTCTGTACATCTCTTATGTCTTCCATTCCTAAAACGCTTCCTGAAGCAACAGAGCAAGCCAAAACTGCCGTTCAAGCCGCGATCCAGGATGGCTATACCCGCATTCAGGTGGAGATGGCTATTCCTGAGCTTAAGCATCAGCCGATTGCCGAACAGTTTTTGGACAGCTTTGCCGAACAGCAGTTCAAAGTGTTTTTCCCCGATGCGGGAGCGGCGGCGCTGGCTCGCCGGGATTGGGCCAATCCTGACTTTGTGATTCGCGGGCTGGGTGAACTGGCCAGCCCGATTGATGCTGATGACGATCTGTATCTGGTGGTCAATCCGTCTTCGATTGAGGTGGCGACGGTAGAATCGCTGTGTAATGAATCGGGCGATCGCCCCGTCATCCTGCTCAATCCGACGCTAGAGGATGTTGCCGTCGTCGGCATTGGCTACGCTGCCCGTCAGCTTCGCGAGCGATTCCTCAGCCAAATAGAAACCTGCTACTACCTGCGGCCCATTGATGAGGCGGCTGTTTACCGCTGCTATCCTGGCCCCTGGCAAATTTGGCGAGAAACTGCCCCCGACGAGTATGAACTGGTGAAAGACCTCCCGCAGCGGCCTTCGGGTGAAGATATTGAGCGCATTCTCTATGGGGATGCGGATGCGGCAGATAGCGATAGCGTGAGTAAACCGGGCAGCAGCCGTAAAAAGAGCCTTTTAGGTGAACTTCAGCAGTTCATCCGTGCCCTCACTCAGTAGCGGCTAGATTCTTTTAGACTGAGTGTATAAATTTACCGCTTCCCGGCTTTCGCAGCTTATGGCGCTTTTTGTTCTCTATTGGGTTTTGGTAGCGGTGATGCTGGTGGGTATCGTCGGTGCCTTTGTCCCGGCTTTACCAGGCATTGGCCTGATCGTGACGGCCATTCTGGTGTGGTCGCTAGCGACCGGGTTTGCCAGCACTAGCTGGGCGCTAATTACGGCAGTCGTCATCCTGATCTTGAGCCTTGGGGTCAACTATTTGGCCACTTACCTGGGCGCTAAGCAAGTCGGCGCAAGCAGTTGGGGACAGGCCGGTTCCATTATTGGGCTGATTGTAGGATTTCTGGGGCTATTGCCTGCCTTGCCAGTGGGCGGGCCGCTGCTGGGCATTTTGTTTGGTACGATGCTGGGCGCTTTTTTGGGCGAATTTCTGTACCGCAAAGAGCTGAAGATGGCAGCTAGAATTCAGCTTTCGGGAAAGGTTAGCTTAGCGGTAGTGGTCAGCTCGCTGATTGGCAATATTATCGAAGGGCTGCTGGCACTGGCGGCGGTGGTTGTGTTTTTGCTGACGACCTGGCAAACCCTGAGCTGGCCCGGTCAGTAGCCAACTGTCTCTAGAAAGCTTTTATACTTCAGCCGGAACGCTGCTGTAGCGAATATTGGCTTTTCTCAGGCGTTCAATGGCTTCGGCGAGGCGATCGCAATCCGCAATCAAACTAATCCGCACGTAGCCCTCACCCCCTTCGCCAAAGGCTGTTCCTGGCGTCACCACAATCCCGGTCTTTTGCAGCAGTAAAAAGGCAAAGTCAGCCGCTCCAATTCCCGGCGGACAAGGCACCCACAAATACATTGCCGCTGTCGGTTTGGCCACCTGCCAGCCTAACGTTGCCAGCGCTTCTACTAAAAAGTCACGGCGAATGCGATAGCGCTGCTGAACTTCCTCTAAGTAATGATCAGGCAATTCTAACGCGGCTTCTGCGGCCTTTTGCAGCGCCGAAAATATGCCGTAGTCCAGGTTGGTTTTGAGCGTTCGCAGACCCTGAATGACGTGGCGATTGCCGACGACAAAACCGACGCGCCAGCCCGCCATGTTGTAGGTTTTTGAGAGGGTGTGAAACTCGACGCTGATATCTTTTGCGCCTGGAATTTCTAGCAGGCTGGTTGGCTGATAGCCGTCAAAGGCTAACTCCGCGTAGCAGAGATCGTGAATCAGCAAAATTTGGTGGCGGCAACCAAAGGCAACCATTTCTTCAAAAAACGAGCGCGGGGCGACGGCTCCGGTGGGATTGTTGGGGTAGTTGAAGTAAAGCACTTTGGCTTTATCTGCCACCGCCTCTGGAATGTCATTAAAGTCGATTATCCAGTTGTTTTCGGCCTTGAGCGGAATGGTGTGAATGTCGGCTCCGGCGATCGCTGGCCCCCGAAAATGTGCCGGGTAGGCAGGCGTTGGCACCAGCACGACATCGCCCGGGTCGATATAGGCCATCGCCAGATGACCCAGCCCTTCCTTAGACCCCATTAAGGGCAGCGCTTCTCCGTCCGGATCGAGCGTGACCCCGTAGCGGCGGTGATACCAGCGGGTAATCGTGCGGCGGAAGCTGGCTGTGCCCTCAAACGGCGGATAGCCATGATTATTTTCATCGCGGATGGCGTCTAGCGCGGCCTCGACGACTGGCTGAGGCGTTGGCCCACCGGGATTGCCCATACCCAGGTCAATCAAATCGACCCCTTCAGCCCGCGCATTGGCCTTCAGTTCATCTAACCGGGCAAATACGTAAGGGGGCAGTGACCTTAGCCGATCAGCAGGCTTCAACCAGTCTAGCGTCATCAAAACAACCTCTCAGGGCGTTGTAAAACAGTAAAAGGAATAGCAGAAAGGCAATCAAGGCGGCAAGCTGTGAGCTAAAGAGAAGCCTGGTTTGGGCCAGGAAGACCTCGCCCACCGATCCCTTTAAGCTCTGTCAGCTACCTGCGCCATAGGCAGCTTCACCGTAGGCTGTCCGGCTATTGAGGCGGTCGTCGAAACCATTGCCGCCATCACCTGCTCGGGCTGAACCGGGAACGGCAGGTGGTGAATATCGGAACCGGCTTTGCAGGCGACAGTCGCGGCCTGCTGTAACTGAGCGACCGTGAGCTGATCCATCCCCATATCTGCCAGGGACTGGGGCAAGCCTAGCTGAGCGTAAAACTGCAAGAGCTGCTGCCGCGCCGTCGCTGCCAGCGCATTTCCTGGCCCCATTTCTTCCAGCCGTAGCTGTACCAGAATGCCATAGGCCACTTTTTCGCCGTGGAGCGTGCCATGGGCGGCGACATGCGTGAGGCCATTATGCACGGCGTGAGCGGCTACCGTCCGGCACTGCGCCCCGCCCATACCACCAATCACGCCTGCCATCAGCACCGCCGCATCGACGACTTCTCGCCAGTCGTCACCGCCAGGATTTTCTAGCGCCGCCGCTGATTTCTGAAAGAGAATGTCGCGCAGTACGCGGGCTTGCTGCACCGCGCCAATCACCATCGTATGAGTAGAGTGACCGCTGCTGACAGAGGCTTCGTACCATTTGGCGATCGCATCCCCAATCCCCGCAATCAGCGTGCGCACAGGGGCAGTCGCGACCAGGTCATAGTCCAGCACAATCATCTCCGGACAGCTCGGCAGCGCCACGTCGTAGAGAAAAGCGCCCTCGTCCGAATAAACGTTCGACAGCGCTGTCCAGCCCGCACAGGTCGCCGCCGAAGTGGGAACGGTAGCAATCGGCAGTCGGCGCTGATAGGCCAGCAGCTTGGCCGCATCCAGTGCTTTGCCGCCGCCGATGCCAATTATGCAGTCGGCGCTGTGAATATCTGCGGCCTGGTGCAGTGCCACTATGGCAGCTTCGCTACAGTCTTTTTGATAGGTGGCCGTGGCTGTGGCAAGTTCAGCTAGCGGCGCGGTCAAAAAAGGGAGAGCGGCAGCTAGAGAGCGATTACCCCCTACCAGCAGCGGCCTTGCTCCTAACCGGGCAAATAGTCTACCGCTGTCTGCCAGCACACCCTGCCCGCGAATCACCTGCGCCGGGGCAATATTCAAAATCGCAAAGGTGGAAGAGACCATAGGAATGCTCACAGGTAGCAGCAGAAAGTTCTGATATCCAAAATTATGACGCAGCTTCGTGGGCCTTTGCGAGCTTGTCGGGATAGATTTCGACCATCGGCGACTTTACATCTGCCCCGGTTCCAGGGGTGACTTTGCCCACATACACTAGCTCTGAAATCCCCGGCTGATGGACAATCGCCCGGGCTCTAATGGTTGGTGTGGTCTGACCTGGCCCGCCAATTCGACTGGGCTTGAGCAAATTACTCGCAGCTTGCAATAGCGTTGCCTCTAGCTCAGTTTCGGTGATGGCATTTGGCACCGTAATCACCACCTGCGACGAGCCAGAATCGAACACGGTCTCAAAAGGCACCGCCCCCGGCACCACCGTTCGTATCAGCGGCTGAAAGCTCAGGCCAAAGAACCCGACGGTCAGCACGCCCATAAAGCCGGTCGCGCCCACCAGTCGAAAGCGGAACCCCCACTTAAGGAAGAAGGCGATCGCCGTCACCAAGCCAAAAGCCAAAGTGCCGATTGCAGACCAGCCAGCCGTTTGCAAAAACTGTTCGGGACTTAGCATAAGCATCTCAAAAAACTGTAACTAATTATAAGGGTTACACAGTAGGGGAATTGGGGTAATTTGTCACTATGGTGACTTCTCACCGCTTCCGCGACCGGCGATGGATCATTCTCTACGCGCTCG
>JBBQAC010000241.1:0-6588 GCA_038315915.1 Phormidesmidales cyanobacterium | reverse complement strand
GGCCAGTGGCAGGCTGAAAACCAGCAGTTGCAGGGCAAACCAGGCAAGCAGGCCAAGCGTATCGCCAAAGAATCTGCCGATGCCGTTGGCGAAATGGGTGAAATTTACCCTGGTAATGTCAAAAGCGTCGTGCCTGGTCTTGAAAATAAGTCGTTAGAATCTGACGACTAATTGATAAGGCTCAGCTTACGGCCTCATAGTTCTTAAAGACCGCCTGTACCTCGCCAAACGACTCGTTTGAACCAGAGGTGCAGGCGGTTTGCTGTAGGTGCAAATTCTACAAACCAGAACCTATTGGTTGATGTGCTTATCAATGATTTGCGCGAGGCCAGGAACCGCTGCTGCTACATCTTTTTTGACAGATTTCCGCAGCTTTTTGTAGGAGGCTCCAATGATGCCACCGCTGGCTTTTCGCTCAATCCGCGCGTCGGTAGTGCTCAAAATAACATCGGCAGTGCGATCGCTGTTCTCGCTCAGATACGCCACCGGATCGCCCGACTGTACACCCTCGGCCCACAGCGGATCGAGCGCTTCGGCCACCTCGGGCAAAAGCCGCTTCACTGCGCCCAAAACGTAGTCACCGCCAAGCCCTTTGACTGCGCCATAGGCTGCTTTTAAGGCCAAGCCGCCAAGCCCCCCTTTGGCCGCAACTTGGGTATCAATTAGCTGGGTACAGTCAGAAGCGACGCGATCGCGCACTGCTTTATCTTGAATTTTACGGGTAAGTTCCATATCAATATTGATTAACTAGTCAATATAGTAAGCCCTGATTGTTTCTAGAGGAGCAAAGCGCTATCCGGAAAGCATTATTCAAAAAGACGTATCCCACTGACTGTCAGCGGGGCGCAAAGAAAAATGGCGCTGTGTTCACCGCCAACGGCATCGACGCTTGAGGGCATCTCACGGTCACGCCGGAGCCGATGATTGAGATTCTCTCTGCCGGTGAAAAGAACGAACAGGGAGATAGAGAAGTCAAACTCAAGCTCTATTCTCACTATGGGGTGGAGGAATATTGGATTATCAACTGGCGGCTAAAAATTGGCGGCTCAAAAGCTTTCTAACCTTTTGCCTGCCGGGTATTAGAGGGGGCGGAGCTAATGCGATCGCTCTCCCTTTGTGTTGAATGTATCGCTAAAAAAATCGCGCTGCGCAAGCTCAGAGAAGAGGGAAATAGCGAGATTGTGTCAGCGGCATGTTCTTCTTATATGTCTTTGTGAACTCACTCAATAGGTATAGAGTATGTCCTGCTGTGTCAGCGGTTTTCCACCTGCTGATGGAGAAATAAGTACGGCATTATGAGTAGCATAGGATAGAAGAATGTAACTAAGGATACAAAAACTAAAATGGTAAAACCTACAATATTTATTGCCCAATATCGCAAACCTCTTGCAGGTTTGCTGATGGCGGCTTCTCTCACGGTCGTATCTGCCTGTACGCAGACGCCGCCGGAGACCACTACCCAAGAGGACGCCACCGAAAATGTGACAACTGAAGAACTGTCAGAAGGAGCAGAAGGTCTGATTGGTCAGACTGTATCGCTTCGCGCTGAAGTCAAAGAGACTGTTGGTGATACTTCATTCCTAATAGAAGATGATCAGCTGTTCGGTGGCGAAGATATTCTCGTAATCAACGCTTCTGGTGAGCCTTTTGTGCTGACCGAGGGCGATGATACTGAGGTACAGATAACCGGCGAAGTACAGCAGCTTGTGATCGCTGATTTTGAAACGGAATATAGTCTGGATCTTGATCCCGATCTTTACGCTGACTATGAGGATCGACCTGTTGTAGTGGCTCAGTCCATTGCACTTTCTCCTGATCCGGGCGATCTGACGAGCAATCCTGAAAATTACTACAATCAGAGAATTGCAGTAGAGGGCGAAGTAGAAGACAAGCTTTCACCCACTACATTTACCTTAGATGAAGAGCAGCTATTTGGCTCTGAAGACCTGCTGGTAGTAGCTCAAGGCACCACGCCTCAGACTCAAGATGGAGAGAGAGTTACAGTCACAGGCGTTCTGCGTCCCTATGTGAAGACTGACTTTGACACTGATTACGATTTGGACTGGGATCTTTCTGTCCAAAAGCAAATCGAAGCAGAATATACCGAAAAACCTGTGTTCGTTGCAGACGGTGTCTATCCTTCCGCCATGTAGTTTGGTGGGTTGGAGTTGAGTCGAATCGCTGCCAACTCCTGACTGACGGGACATCTGCCATTTTTAAACCGAAAAGCGTTCATTTGGACTTCAGATTAGCGCTTTTTTGATTGCCTCCCATCCGGAAAGTTCGGCGACTTTTTCCTGCGTGACGCTTTTCGCATTCGTATCAAAAGAGAATCTGAAAAATCTAGAGAGAATGGTCAACTTTGAAGACGCTTTCAGGCGGCTTAGCGCCAGTGAGCTTATCCCAGTTGATTTCTTTTAAAAACATGTCGGGATCGCGAGTTTCGACAATATCTACACCCCATTCATCAGTTTGGAGCGAGGGCGGAGCGCCGGTAGGGGGGGTGGTCTTGAGACCGCCTAACGCCATGACCTGAAAGCCTTTGCTATCGTGGTTAGTCCGATACTCTGCCAGGGTATCGACGCAGCGCTGGCCGACTTCTAGCGGAGAGTAGCGATCAGTTGCGTAGCGCACTTCGACGACCCAATGAGGGTTTTCAATCGCATTGCAGTCTATTCCCGGCTGGGCATCTAGCGCTTTAACAAAAACCTCAGCAAATTCCTCTCGGTTGAGCGGATGCGTTTCGCCCTCTGTTAGCGTGAAATTGTGGGAGAGCAGCATTCGGTTATGCCCGCTATCGGGTTTATCTGTCATAGTAAGCTCTGGGTCAAGATGGGTAACAGCTTATCGGTTTTTGCCGATTGTGACATCTTCTCAACTGCTGGCCTGGATATCTTCTATGAAAATAGCGCCACCGCCGAACAGCTCTCTTTTTCGGACTAATTTTCCTTTTTCTCCAGCAAAGTTTCCGGTTTTTTATGGCTGGATAATTCTGGCCGCTAGTGTGCTGGGTGTGCTGACCAGCATTCCGGGGCAAACCATTGGCGTGAGCGTGTTTACTGACCATTTGATTGCCGCTACGGGGCTTTCTCGACTGGATTTGGCTAATGCTTACTTAGTGGGAACAGTCACCAGCGGTTGCCTGCTGCCCTTTGGCGGAAAGCTACTTGACCGATTTGGGGCGAGACGGGTAGTGGTACTGGCGGCAGTCGGGTTGGGGATCACGCTGGCTTATTTGGCGCTGTGCGATCGCATAGTCAGTGTCCTCAGCGGCTGGCTCCCGCTGTCATCAACGGCGATCGCTGCTGTGGTTCTCATTCTCGGCTTTGTCAGTCTGCGCTTTTGCGGGCAGGGTATGCTGACGATGACCAGCCGCACTATGCTGGGCAAATGGTTCGACCGACGGCGCGGGCAGGCGTCCGGCATCGAAGGGATTTTTGTGGCGTTTGGTTTTGCGATCGCTCCCTATGCCTTCAGTCAGGCGATCTCTCTGTTGGGCTGGCGCGGCACCTGGTTCGCCTTAGCTGCCATCGTGGGCTTGGGCATGAGCACCGTCGGCTGGCTGCTGTTCCGCGATAATCCTGAAATCTGCGGCCTGCGAATGGACGGTGACGCCCCCCGCCCCGTATTTTCAGAGTTGACTGCCGATAGCGATCAATCCGGCAGCTTGGCTGAAGCAGATATCTTATGGGGGCTCACCCGGCGTCAGGCCATCAGCACGCTAGCTTTTTGGGCAGTCACGCTGGCTTTTGCCTCCCAGGCGCTTTCCATTACCGGCATTACCTTTCATGTCGTCAGCATCGGCGAGGAAATGGGTATTGCTGAAGCGAATATGGTGACAATCTTTATTCCTATTGCGGTGGTTTCAACGGTAGTGGGGTTTGGCGTGGGATTGGCGTGCGATCGCCTACCGATCCGCTTCATTTTTATCTTCATGATGGTCGGGCAAGCGATGGGGATTGCGGCGATCGCCAACTTAGATATCGCCTGGATGCTGATTCCAGCAGTCATTGGGCTGGGAATTAGCGGCGGTTGCTTTGGCACGCTGACCACAGTGGTCTTACCGCGATTCTTTGGGCGGGCTCATTTGGGGGCGATCGCTGGTGTTCAAATGATGCTGATCGTCATCGCCAGCGCTATCGGCCCCTCCCTACTCGCCAATTTCAAAGCCATCACCGGCTCCTACAGCGGTGGCCTCTACGCCTGCTGTCTCTTTGCGCCCGTTGTCATTGTCCTGATGCTGTTTGTCCGGTCGCCTGCTGAGGTTGAGGCAACTCAGTCCTAGCAAGCAGCCTTCTGTTTTTCTAAGGGCGGGTAAATGCGGTGAAGGAGGCGATCGCCTGATTAAACGTCTCACTAGGCCGCATCGCTTTACTAGCCAGCGCCCTATCTGCAAAGTAATAGCCGTCAATATCGACCGGGCTCCCCTGCGCCGCGTTTAGCTCATCAACAATGGTAGATTCGTCCTCGCTGAGCTGCTGAGCCAGCCTTGCAAACTTGTCCTTTAGCTCTGCACTTTTATCCTGTTCTGCCAGCGCCTGCGCCCAATACAGCGCCAGATAAAAATGACTGCCGCGATTGTCCAGCGTATTCACCTTGTACGACGGAGACTTACCATTTTCTAAATATCGTCCGGTTGCCTTATTGAGCGTTTCACTCAATACCAAAACGTCCTCACTGTTTGTTTTACTCCCCAAGTCTTCCAGTGCGACCGCCAGCGCCAAAAACTCTCCCAAAGAGTCCCAGCGCAAATGCCCTTCATTGATAAACTGCTGCACATGCTTAGGCGCAGAGCCCCCGGCCCCCGTTTCAAACAATCCGCCTCCCGCTAGCAAAGGCACAATAGAGAGCATTTTCGCACTCGTACCCAGTTCAATAATAGGAAACAAATCGGTTAAATAGTCTCGCAAAACGTTGCCAGTAACAGAGATGACATCTTTACCGGCTTTGATTTGTTCACAGCTAAAGCGCATCGCGTCTACAGGAGACATAATCTGAATATCGAGTCCGGCAGTGTCGTAATCCTGTAAATACTGATTCACTTTGTCGATCAGATTCGCGTCGTGAGCCCGATTAGGATCTAGCCAGAAAACAGTTGGTGAGCCGGTCGCCCCAGCCCGCTTTACCGCTAACTTCACCCAGTCTTGAACAGGCAGATCTTTCGTCTGGCACATCCGCCAGATGTCACCTTTATCCACCTGATGCTCCATCAGAACCTGTCCCGTCTCATCGACCACTCGGACGGTGCCCTCTACCGGCATCTCGAAGGTCTTATCATGAGAGCCATACTCTTCGGCTTTTTGCGCCATCAGCCCGACGTTAGAGACATTGCCCATCGTCGTCACATCAAAAGCGCCATTCTCCTGGCAAAATTCGATCACCGCCTGGTACATAGTGGCGTAGCAGCGGTCAGGAATCATCGCCTTCATATCGTGCGCTTCGCCATCAGTTCCCCACATTTTGCCAGAAATACGAATAGCCGCAGCCATCGAAGCATCAATAATCACATCGCTGGGCACATGCAAGTTAGTAATGCCTTTGTCGGAATTGACCATGGCCAGTTCAGGACGATTTTCATAAGTCGCTTTCAAGTCGGCTTCGATAGCTTCGCGCTGGTCATCAGGAAGATCTTGAATTTTGGCGTACACATCGCCCAGCCCATTGTTGGCATTGACACCCAGCTCAGCAAAAATGTCAGCATATTTAGCAAAAACATCTCTATAGTAAATCTTGACGGCATGTCCAAACAAAATTGGGTCAGAGACTTTCATCATCGTCGCCTTGACATGGAGAGAAAGCAAAATATCTTCTGCCTTAGCTGCGTCAATTGTCTTCTCATAAAAGGCTCGTAGTGCCTTCACACTCATCACAGCTGCGTCAATCACTTCGCCTTCGAGTACAGCCGTTTTCTCTTTTAACACCGTCACCGAATCTGCTGCTGCCACCGAATCTGCTGCTGCCACCAGCTCAATCCTGACGCTGCCAGGGTTCTCAATAACAACAGACTGCTCGCTCTCATAAAAGTCTCCTGTCTCCATATGGGCCACGTGCGACCGGGAATCTTTCGTCCATCCCCCTACTTTGTGAGGGTGCTTTTGCGCATATTGTTTAACTGCTGCCGCTACCCGCCGATCCGAGTTGCCTTCGCGCAAAACTGGATTGACTGCGCTTCCCAGGGCTTTAGCGTATCGCTGTTTAATCGCCGCTTCGGCTTCGTTCTTCGGCTCAGCCGGGCAGTCAGGAACTTTGTATCCTTTGCCTTGCAGCTCTTTAATGGCCGCATTGAGCTGAGGAACAGAGGCGCTGATGTTTGGCAGCTTAATGATATTGGCTTCTGGCATTTTGGCAAGCTCACCAAGCTGAGTCAGCGCGTCCGGTTGGCGCTGTTCTGCTGTGAGGTTTTCAGGGAAAAGGGCAATAATGCGCCCCGCCAGTGAAATATCGCTCGGTTCTACCACTACGCTAGCGGCTTCTGTAAATGCTTTGATAATCGGGAGGAAAGAGTACGTCGCCAGAGCAGGCGCTTCATCGGTAAACGTGTAAACGATTTTAGACGTTTGATTGGTCATGTATCTTCCCTACGCTTTA
>JBBQAC010000134.1:0-12143 GCA_038315915.1 Phormidesmidales cyanobacterium | reverse complement strand
GGTTGTCTACGCATCGGCCTTGGGCGGCTTCACGCCCATGCGGATTTCTGAGCAAAATGAGGCAATCCGCAGACCGCTCGATAGCTTCACCAGGCCCGTGCGCATACGTAGGTTGTCATTGATAAACCACAGGCGCTCTTCTGAGCGGGCTTCGGCGCTGTCGCTGACAATTGTCAGCACCTCGTCTTGTAGCGTATAGGTACTGGGACGGGTCGTCGGTGCAGGTGTGTTACTGCTCAGCAGAGTGCCGCTATGGACAGAATTTTCGGCGTTTGACTGAGGCGTCAGCAGGACGAGGAGCGTAGTCATCGTTTTAGGGGTCGTATCGCCTTCGATGGTGCTGCTTTGCTGAATGCGTAGGCCGCAGAGAGGGGCTTCGGCGCTGTTTTGCTGGCATAGCTGCTGTACTTCGGCGGTATCTGGCGGCAAAAATTCTACTTCCAGATCGGATTTTCCGGCTTTTGACTGCTGGGTTGAGAGCGCGTGAGTAGTGCGCTGAGAGAACCACCGTCCGGCGAGTTTTTCAAAAAAGTTCACAATTTCCATAAAGCTTCGATTGGGCCGCTGTCCATTAGTCTACAGTTCTTTACTTCCTTTACTATCCCCTGACATGGGGCGATCTGACACGCAGCGAATGATAAGCTAGCCAATGGACATAAATACAGATATCTAAGAGCTTCTCATGAGCGGATCTAACCAGACACCTTTGTTGTTGCGCGCTGCCCAGGGCCAATCGGTTGAGCGTCCGCCGGTCTGGATGATGCGACAGGCGGGCCGATATATGAAGGCTTACCGCGACTTGAGAGAGCAGTATCCTTCGTTTCGCGATCGCTCCGAAATTCCCGAAGTCGCCATCGAAGTTTCTTTGCAACCCTGGAAAGCCTTTAAGCCCGACGGCGTAATTCTGTTTTCAGATATTGTCACGCCGCTGCCAGGAATGGGCGTGGCGATGGATGTCGCCGAAGGCAAAGGCCCGATTATCGACGACCCCATTCGCACTCAGGCGCAAATCGACGCGCTGACAAAGCTAGAGCCAGATGAGTCGATGCCCTACATTCGCAAAATTTTGGGGGCGCTGCGCGAAGAGGTCGGCAACCAATCGACTGTACTCGGCTTTGTCGGTGCGCCCTGGACGCTGGCGGCTTACATCGTCGAAGGCAAAGGCTCTAAGACCTACTCGGTGATTAAGAACATGGCGTTCACACAGCCGAAAATGCTGCACAGCCTGCTGAGCAAAATCGCCGACAACATCGCCATTTACGTGCGTCACCAAATTGACTGCGGCGCTCAGGTGGTGCAGCTATTCGACTCCTGGGCCGGTCAGCTCAGCCCGCAGGACTACAAGACCTTTGCCCTACCCTACCAGCAGCAAGTTGTCCGCCAGGTGAAGCAGACTCATCCCGATACGCCTTTGATTTTGCTGGTGAGCGGCAGTGCGGGCGTGCTGGAGCTGATGGGCGAGTCGGGTGTGAATATTATCAGCGTGGATTGGTCGGTCGATATGGCGGATGCGCGTCGTCGCCTGGGGCCGAACATGATGGTGCAGGGCAATGTCGATCCGGGCGTGCTGTTTGGCAGTAAGGAAGTGATTCGCGATCGCATTATCGACACCGTTCGCAAGGCGGGCAGCAAGGGCCATATTCTCAACCTGGGCCACGGCATTTTGCCCGGTACGCCCGAAGAAAACGGCGCTTACTTCTTTGAAGCGGGCAAGCAGGTGAATGAGCTATTAGGAGCCGCTGTTTAGCGACAGCTTCTTGATGGACGACTCTCCAAATGCTGTAGGTGGACCAAGCCCATGACCATTCAGGATGCAACGACTGACAATCGCATTCTGCAATCACTACCGGATGATATTCATGCGGCCATTTTGACCTATGCGAGCAAGTCAGCGCTGACGCCTGATGCAGTCATTGAAGGAGCCCTTAAGCGCTTTCTAGAGCTGGATACCTCACTTGACGATGAACGGGTCATTGCCGCTGACGATACGAGTTTGTTAGCTGTGCTACCAGCTATTCTTCAGAGTCGGGCAATGCAGTATGCGGATAAGACAGAGATACCTGCTGAGCTTGTGATTGAGTTGGGCATCGCTCACTTTCTCGATCCAGATTCAGTGACCTTCGATGACTGCCAGGTGAAAGTACACCAGAATTCAATTGCATGGCTCAAGCAGTACGCAGGTAGGGAAGCGGCAACAGCAGCTTAGCGTCGCTCGCTATATTGTTTTTGCCCGCAGAGCTATCTGAAAGGAGCGTGAGTACTATGAAGCTTGATACCTTGAATTTAACTCCGATGATGCTGAAACCCCTGTACCAACTTTGGTTGATTACGTATGCTAGAGCAAGCTTCTCGGAAAGCAATTCTCAAACATCAAAAAAAGAATGTAAGCGCAAATCTTCTGTGGGGGCCTTCTTTGCCCGACCACTTAGTTAAAGTAATTGAAGATGGATGTGAAGATTTGCGCAAATTAGGATATTTCGCTAATCCCTTCCCAGAGGGGGACGGCATAGTGCTTAGCCATCCCGCTTACGCACCACAGAATGCGCTGTCGGATCTGCGTTCAATCTTTCCTTGGCTTCATATTGAAGATGGGAAAAGCTCCGTAGCGGCACTCTACGGTAGTGAGGTTATTCGATGTAAGGTGCTAGTCCCAGTAGAACAACTTTGTCTGACTATCGAAATCGACGCTCATCCATACCGATTTATTCCTGCCATTGGCGATAGTGAAAGTAAAACTACCCATCCGTGGCATGAATCACTATCCACTCGCTCTGTTGAGAATATAAGACAGATGCGTGAGTCATTTTCTAGGAGTAATTCTCTCGGCATCTCTCAAGACACCTTACTAGCCTACCCGCTCGTTGAATTTTCACTTAGTATTCCTTACAGCGAGCTTTGCACTGCAAATGAGTATCCAGATGGAATGATTCCACTACTCCGTCGCTGCGCAGAATGTGCTGATAGAGGCATCGATCTTTTGCGTCTAGCGCATTGCGATTACAGTCGGCACGAGCATATACCAGGAACTGCCGGACAGCTTCAGTCTGGGCTGCATGCAGCATACGTCATACCACTAGAAAGAAGTCCATTCAAGCCAAAACTCTACTGCCATTTTGCCGCTCCATTTCAAGTTATGCCTAACTGGTTGGGACTAGAAGTTAACAGCCACTTGAGTCTAGAAAAATGCGATCTCGCTCCTCTGTTATTTGCGCCAGGTAGCAGTGAGATATCACAGAGAGTGAGAGGCGCAGCTAGAGCAGTAGGACAAGCCCTCTATATGCTCACACCTGAAGCTCGTTTCACGAGCTTAGTTTTCGCTTTGGATGGGCTATGCGCACCTAAAAGAGAATGGAGTGGACTTACTCATCATGCCTACATAGCTGCGATCATAGCTGAGGGAAACGCATCTCAATTTGAAATTCGTCTACGGAGTTTTGACAAGGCATACAAAAGTATTCGAAACCCAATTGTTCATCGCGGTAGCTCATTCATAGAGCTCGATATTGATCCTACTACGGCTTCCAGTAATCTGATGGAGCTTGCAAATCTTTGTATAAGTTCCATCGTTGGACTTAACATAGAGACAGTAGAAAGTCTTCGTGCTTACGCAGTTAAAAATCTTAGAACACCAGCCTTTCAAGACGTATTAGTAGATCTAGTCGATAGTATGAAAGAGGCACAACCAACCAACAAGTCGATAAGAATGCCGCAGTGGTAAACGTCAGGCACGAGCAGTCTGATAGGAAAATTTCTTTTCGCGGAGGCTCCTTAAACGTCTCGCTACATCCTAGACATCTTAAGAAAGCTATTCTGAGACACAGTTTTAACAGGGGTTCAAAAGGTATGCGATACCCTAGGCGAACTAAGTCTCAAACGCTGCATCGACGAGTTTACGTTGGTTTAGCCAAGGGGTCGATAATGAATTTATTAGACTTGGGCTGCTCCGGTTCCAGTTCGCCAACAGTGTCGTATGCAAAATGAGAATACCAAATATACTGACTAAAAGTGCCAATAGTATCTCCTGCTGTTCATACTCAAACTTGTAGGTTAAACATTGATCCATACCTATAGGCGATCGCTCCTCCCCCTCCTCCAAAACCTAAAAAATGCGCAGCAGCAGCACTATGCCGATCATGCAGATGCCCACAGGTAGGGCAACGGTCGTAGTGCCTAAGAAGGCAATCGGCAGCAGCGTGGCGTTTTGTGCGGAGAGGGCGATCGCCCCACCAGCACCCAAGGAAGTGAGGCGCGATCGCCTCATCAACACTGTCTGTCAAGCGGGCAGCAAGCATCAGTCAAGTTCCTGATCAACCGGGCTAAAATGTAGGGTGTATACGCAAATGACTTATGACATTAACCCTGAACCTGTCGCCAGAGTTGGAGAAGTACCTCGTACAGGAAGCTGATCAACATGGGCTTTCAGTTGAGATGTTGGCACTACAACTCTTAACGAATTCTATTGCAATAGAGAAAAAGCAGGCTAAAGCAGTTGATATGCTCCAGTCCTGGATTGACGAAGACGACATTGACGACCAGCAAGAGACGGGCCAGTCCTTAATCCAAGCGCTAGATGAGGATCGACTTTCTGATCGCAAGCTATTCCCGCTTGAGATGAAAGGTATTACGTGGTAAGCAGGGTGATTGTGCTGGATACCAGTCCAGTTGGACTGATCACCAACCCAAAGCTTTCTACCCAAGGGGTCGCTTGTAACCAGTGGCTTCAATCACATATCAAAGCGGGAAATCGGGTAATCATTCCAGAGATTGCAGACTACGAAGTGCGTCGTGAGTTATTACGAGCAAACAAAAAGAAAGGACTAGCCCGACTAGATGGCCTATCCCAACTGATTGAGTATCTCCCAATTACAACGGCTGCTATGCGTCAAGCGGCTGAGCTGTGGGCACAGGCCAGGCAGCAAGGTCAGCCAACAGCCGGAGACAAAACTATCGATGGCGATATGATTCTGATAGCGCAGGCTATGACACTGAGCGTTGCAGATACAGTAATTGCGACTACGAATGTAGGGCACCTATCGAGGTTCATTGGCGCTGACTTATGGCAGAACGTTGCTCCCTAGCGATAGGCGATCGCTCCTCCCCTTCCTCCCACCCCAAAAAGGGCTCAGCAGCAGCGCTGTGCCGATCATGCCAATGCCCACAGTCAGGGCAACGGTCGTAGCACCCAAGAAGGCAATCGGCAGCGGCATGGCATTTTGTATGGAGAGAATGGCGATCGCCCCCACCAGCACCAGAGGAAGTGGTTCTTGATCGCATCATCAATACCATTTGCAAAGCGGTCAGCAAAGGCCATATTCTCAACCTGGGCCACGGCATTTTACCCGGTACGCCCGAAGAAAACGGCGCTATTCCAATGCTCTCAATCTGATCTTACATGAGAATTCTCACTGCGCAGAGGAAGACGGTTTTGTGGCTGCTAGCCCCGTCTGCACTTCTGCTATCTTTTGCGGACTGCCGATGGTCTCTTTGATTTCGCTCTGTAATCGCTCCAAGGTAGAGTCAGCTTTGGCTCTGGCCAGAATGCTTTGCATAACGGTGTTGACGCCGGTCGGCCCCCAGGTACAGCCCTGCTGTAGATATACTTTGGCCGCTTGACCCACGGCGTAAGTGCCATAGCCTGCCGCGCCTGCTTGGGCCGTCATCGCTCCGGCGTAGGCTGTAAACCCCGAGAAGCTTTCAAAGGCACTCCAAATTGCGGCCCCGCTTTTCCCAAAGCCCAAGAGCAAGCTGGTGCCAAATTCACTCAAGAGCAGCGTGCCCGAACTGCGAATAATCGACTGCCAGAGCTTGCTCGCTTCAAACCGGGTCATGGGAAAGCCATACAGCCGCGAAAGCGAGCGAATCATCACAATGTCAGAACCGATGCCGCCCAGCATGTCGATAATAGCTACAGGGTTGAGAGAGACTGCGATCGCCTTATACTTTGCATACTTCCAAATCAGCTCATCCGCATTCGCCTGGTTCAGCCCCGCTGTTTCTTCAGCCAAACTTTGTTCGATTACGCCCGCTTGCCTTAAAGCATTCAGGGCAATCAGCGTTGCCCCGTCTTCTCGCACAATCTTTAAAAGCATGGTTTTCAACGGCTCTATTTGTGCCGGCGGAGGCTCCCACTCTTCGGATGTACGGCCATCGGGCCACTCAACTCGCACCCGCAAGGGCGTCGGCTCAGCCGAAATCATCACAATGTCGTCGACCAGCCTCGCGCCCTCTGGCAAATCAGCCTTACTCTCGGCCTTTTGCCACAGGGCTTCCAGGTTCTTGGACACCGCATCTCGGTCGGTCTCTGGATAGAGGTCTACTTTGTTGAATACCAGCAGCAGAGGCTTACGGGTGGCGTAGAGCTGTTGCAGGGCGAGATATTCTACTTGGGTGACATCGCCAGAGACGACAAACAAAATGAGATCGGCCTGCTGGGCAATTTCGCGCGCGATCGCTTCTCGTGATTGTCCTTCAATCTCATCTAAACCGGGCGTGTCAATCAGCTCTAGCTTCAGCGGCTCCTGAGTTTCCTGCCCCACATCTGGTTGCCAGTACACTGACCGAGGCCACTGGGTAACGCCGTTAAGCGGGCCGGTTTCTAGCACCTTTTCGCCCAGTAGCGCATTGATTACCGCCGATTTGCCCCGGCTTACCAGCCCAAAGACGGCGACTCGTAAGAGTGAGCTATCCAACTTGTTCATCAGCGCTGTGAGCTGGTCGATACCGCTCTTAACCGCTGCTTGACGACTCAGCTCTTGAGCATCTAGCCGGGTCATTTTCAGTTGCGGAATGTAGCGATCTATCGCCTGACGCAGACTGGTGCGGGCTTGCTCGACTAAAGGATTTGGCGCTGACATGAATTGTCCCTAACTAAGCCGCCGCAACCGGTTTAGCGGCGGGCAAGGCGGGCAGGTGCGCAAGGGCTTGTTGAAGAAAAGTCTGGAGCCCAGCTTTTTTAGTGGCTTGGAAGAGAACTTGGAGGCGATCGCCCATCTCTCCAAACGCAAACTTTTGCTTTTTAACAGGGAGCAAACTCTGTTCTTCAAAAAAGTCAATCAGGCTGAGGCCGACCATCCGAGTCAGGTAAGCCGCGCTCACACCCTGCAAAGCGCCGCCTGCTACATAGGTAGCCGCATGAGTTTTCAGCAGACTGCCCAAAGCTTGGGTAGATAGCTCTACCAAGCCCAGTTTTACCAGCAGTTCAGCCAGCGTCCCTGCTGCTGCTTTCGCCTGTTCTAAAGAGAACTTTTGGCCGTACACCGCACCCAAATCGACAATCATCTGGGCGTTGATGGCAGTAGAAGCGAGTAAGTCTAAGCTAGCCAGCGGACTGGCAAAGGCGCTGCCAGCGGCGATCCACTGCATTTGCTCAACCAGGGGCATAGCTCGCTGCCGTCGCTGGGCATTCAGCATTTGCTGGGCGGTTGCCTTCAGCGCTTTGGCCTGTCGCAGCGTTGTGGTCATCACAAGCTGCTGCGCTTCTGTTTCCACAAGCTGATTCAGCCGCGCCGTCAGGCTTTCTAGCTGAGGCACTGACGGTTCGAAAGATTCTGTAACCTCGCCGTTTTCCTGATGGCGACGGATTTTGATTGGGCTGGGTTGGGCGGCGATCGCACTCACCCCAATCTCCAAATCTTCTACCCGCGTCTGAATTCTTTGCAGCACAGATTGACGATCCAAAAGCGTTAGCTGATCTTGCTTGTTAAAGACAATCTGAACTCGGTAGCCTGCCTTGAGCAAAGCCTGAAGGCGCTGCAACTCAGATTGCATCAAATCGGCAGCAGTGACAAATAGAACAAGGTCGGTATCGACAGGCGGTAAAGTTTCTGCGCCTTCGACTTCAGCGATCGCGCTCACGCTCGGTTGGCTTTTTTGCCAGGACTCGCTAAGCTGAGAAATCAGAGCTGTTTTACCGGTTGATTTGTTGCCGACGACAGCAAGTTTTAGTGTTTTACGATCTAGCTGGGTGAGGGTTTGAGCGATCGCCTGTCGCTGTTTTTCTAGCTGCACCCAAATCGACTGATTTTTGTCGGCTTGAACCTCTGCTGGCAGCTCTTTAATTAGCATATCCAGTCGAGCTTCTACATCAGAAAGCACTTTTTCAACAGTGGCTCTATCGACTGGCCCCAACGCGAGCGGTGGCTCAACCGTCACCGATGAATCGCTGCGCTGCTTGAGCCACCAGAGGCCCGAGCCTACGGCGACCATCCCCAGCAGTCCAGAGCCATCCCCTAGCGGTGAATGCCCGACGATATTCATCAGCCATAGGCTGGCTGACAAACCCAAACCACCGACTAAAATTGGACGCTTCAGTTGCATGAGAAAGTCACCGTGAGCTGCTGTATCTCTATTCTATAGAGCCAGGGAAAATCGGCAAAGTAGTGAGAACCGAGGCGGTAGCTTACCTGAAAATTACCTGGATAATTGCCCGGATGGGGTGACGCTCACTGCTGTCGTCTTGCGCCCCTCTACAGGCGGCAATCCAGGGCGAAGGGTAGCCCGAAGAATGGTTTCCGCAATTTTTGGGTGCAGCTTGTAGGCTAGAGAAAGTTGCTAGGGTAGGTCTTTGCAATGTCAGATATTTTTCAGCGGGCGTTGGCTCTGATCAAGGTGGATCAGCTATTTGAGGCGCTGCCTCTACTGAATCAGGTGATTGAGGCGCAGCCAGAGCGGACGGAGGCGTACCGGCAGCGGGCGAAAATCAGGCGGCGTTTGGGCAACAAAGAAGGCGCGATCGCTGACTACACCCAAATTCTCAAACTAGCGCCAACCGCCGAGACCTATCTATCGCGGGCGCTTGTCTGGCTGAGTTTGGAGCGGGTACAAGGGGCGATCTCTGACAGCCGTGAGGCCGTCAAGCTCAGGCCCGAGTTGGCCGGTGGGCATCGGCTATTGGGTAAGGCGCTCGGATTACTCGGGGACGGGGTTGCCGCGATCGCAGCTTATAAGCAGGCGGCACGGTGCTATCTGGCAGATAAAGACAAGGAGAATGCGCAGGCTTGTTTGGAGGCAATTGGGCCGCTGCGGGAGTTGTCGCCCTACGACTACGCTCCGCCCTTAGGATCTGAGCAGCGAAGCGGGGGGGTAGAGGAGCAGAAGAGAGTTACTACGCCAGAAGCGTTTATGGGGCGAGTACAGGCGAATTATGAGGTGGGTGAGTATGCTCAGGCGATGAAAGACCTTAACTGGTTTTTGGATTTTCAGCCGACGCATGGGCAGGCGCTGTGTTTGCGGGGGCTAATTCAGGCGCAGCTCGGACGGCGGGAGCAGGCGGTAGCCGATTTGGCGCTAGCCCGTCAGCAGCATCCAGACGATGTGGAGGTGCGCTTTTGTCGGGGGCAGATGCGGCTGATTTTGAAAGATGGCTATGGCGCGGTAGAAGAGTTTTCGGCGCTGATTGAGGCGGCGGGTCAGGCGGGGAAGCCGGAGGCTCGGTTGTTTGCCCAGCGCGGGCACAGCTATCGGTTTATTGAGGAACTGGAGAAGGCGTTTAAGGACTATGCCAATGCGACGGCGATAGAGACTGAAAATGCTGAACTGTATGGGTTGCGGGCAAAAATGCAGCAGGCGGTGGGCGGAATTGAGGGAGCGATCGCTGACTATCAGCGGGCCGCAACCCTATGGCTAAACCAGGGAAACTGGCAGAAGCATCAGACCGTGGTGGAAGCAATGCGAACTGCCAGGTCAGCGCTTGCGTGATCGCTGCGCAAACAACCCAAAGCCAGCACAAGCAATAAAAGCGCTGTTGTCTCTATCAAGTCTTACGAGCGCCACATGCCGGTTGTAGAAGTGCTGCTCGACGGCATCGCCACGTTTGACATGGTGATCGACAGAAATGCGGCTCACTCAATCGTCACGCAGCAAATGGCGAACCAACTGAAGCTGGAGATTGTGAGCTATCGCTATGTGTATTTGGCCGATGGCACGCCGATGGAACTGCCGATTGGGCGGCTGCGCTCAGTCGTGGTTGGGCCGGTAATTGTGACCGATGTGTATGTAGCGATCGCTCCTGACACGGCCACTGTGCTGCTAGGCAAAGACTGCTTTAGTGCTTACAGCGTCAGAATCAGTGGCAACGAGATCACGTTCATTCGCCATTAAGGTAACGTCGGGGACAAACCGTTTTTAGATAGAAAGCTATACAGCTGCTCGTCCCTCTGCTAATAGCCGACGGATTATCTGGCGTATTTTTAGTCTCACATAGAAAAGCATTATTCCCAAAGCTACTATGACGAGGCCACCTAAAAACTCACCTTCAAAAAAGGCGGAAAATCCACCTGATATTAATAATTCTCCAAGGGCATAAACTACAAGGGTTGCGATGACGGGTATACCACCATATCCACCGCTTGTGGAATGGTTTTCTAAAATAAATGCCTCAAAAGTGTTTCCTACATACGAGCCTGCAATGGTCACTCTATCACCTTCACCCAAACTGGCGTGCCCTGAAAAGAGGCCGGTTTGCCATCTACCCGAAACAAAGTCTTATCATAGGTGTTCACTGAACCTGTTCCACCATAGACAGCGCCAGAGACACTAGAAAAACGCTCGACGTGACTGACGTTTCCGGATAGTGCCACTGGCTTTAACATGAGGTTTCTCCAAGATGGGGTTCGTTGGTCGTGGTCAACTCGTTCTCTCTTAATCTATCAACTAGCTATAGTTGGGAGCGCATAATTTCTACGGCGACGGTGCCGCTGAAGTTAGGGATGGGTGGAGTGGGTTTAGTGACTTTGACGTTGATCTGTTCAATGCGAGGATCGCTCTTGAGCGCACGAGTCGCAACAGCATCTGCCAAGCTCTCAATCAGCTTAAATTTTTCTGTCTGAATCAGCCGCTGAGTCTCTTGAACAATCTCGACATAGCTATGCGTGTCTTCTAACGCATCGCTTTTACCCGCCGCAGAGAGATCGATGGAAATTTTGAGATCGACAATGAACCATTGGCCTAAAACATTCTCTTCTTTGAGCACGCCGAGATAGCCAAAGGCTTTGATGCCGTTGATGTGAATACTGTCCATTGGGAAAATCGTTTCCTAAACCGTCAGGTCTTTGTGAGTAAAGGGCTTAGCTTCTGAACCGGAATAGGTGGCAACCACGTGGCCGTCGCCGACAAGCTGATACTTATAAGTGACTAGCCCTTCTAATCCCACGGGGCCACGGGGGGGCATTTTTTGGGTGCTGATGCCGACTTCTGCGCCGAAGCCGTAGCGGAAGCCGTCGGCAAAGCGGGTGGAGCAGTTGTGGTAGACGCCAGCGGCATCGACTTGGGCCATGAAGGTGTCGGCGGCGGATTGATCGGTGGTGGCGATCGCCTCCGTATGCCGCGATCCATAAGTGCTGATATGGGCGATCGCCGCTTCTAGCGAATCGACTACCCGAATCGCCAAAATTAAGTTGCTGTACTCAGTTGACCAGTCCTCTTCAGAAGCAGGCTTAATATCTGTCAAAATTTGTCGGGTAGCTTCGTCACCGCGTAGCTCCACGCCTTCTGCTTTCAACGCTTTGTCAATGACCGGCAGCGCTTCAGCCGCAATGCTTTGGTGAATCAACAAAGTCTCGATGGCATTACAGGCCGAAGGATAGCCCACTTTGGCATCCACCACAATTGGGAGGGTTTGCCCAAGGTCAGCGGCTTTGTCTACATACAGGTGGCAAATGCCATCGGCATGACCCAACACAGGAATGCGCGTATTTGCCTGCACGTATTGCACAAACGAGTTAGAGCCGCGCGGAATAATCAAGTCCACGTGTTTATCGAGCGCCAGCAGGGCGTTGGTTTCTTCGCGGGTGGTGAGGAGCTGTACGGCGTTGGGATTGTGTCCAGCATTGGCAATGCCCTGGCGAATGGCTTGGACGAGGGCGGTGCAGGATCGGATAGCTTCGCGGCCTCCTTTTAGGATGACGCCATTGCCCGATTTGAGCGCGAGGGTAGAAATTTGCATGATCGCATCGGGGCGCGACTCGAAGATGATGCCAAGGACGCCGAGTGGAACGCCGATGCGTTTGAGGATAAGGCCGGTGTCCAGTTCGCGGTGAAGAGTAATTTCGCCAGTGGGGTCAGGGAGCAGGGCGACGCTGCGGACGCCCTGAATGGCGGCGTTAAGTTTGACCGCATCGAGCTTGAGTCTGCCGTAGAGAGGTTTG
>JBBQAC010000106.1:0-13828 GCA_038315915.1 Phormidesmidales cyanobacterium | reverse complement strand
TCGTCGCACCGGGCCATGATTTCGACCCAGACGATACAATCGAGAGGTAGATATGCCCTCAATTGTGTAAGGAAGACTTGTGGTTAACGCCGCCTCCAGGAATAGTAATGCCGACCCGAATGAAGACCGTTCTGACGCCCGCTTTCATCAGCTAGCTTCCTCTGATAGCCTAGCGTTTAGCTTTGATCCAATTGCCGATGCCCTGGCAGATCTAGCAGCCGGACGAGCGATTGTTGTGGTTGACGATGAAAATCGTGAAAATGAGGGCGATGTCATCTGCGCGGCACAGTTTGCGACCCCCGACCTGATTAACTTTATGGCGGTCGAAGCAAGAGGGCTGATCTGTCTGGCGATGACGGGCGATCGCCTCGACCAGTTAGACTTGCCGCTGATGGTGACCAGCAGCCCGTTTGAAGATGAGAACGAACAAACGGCCTTTACCGTCAGTATCGATGCCACCCTTGAGTGGGGAGTCACCACCGGAATTTCCGCAGAAGACCGGGCCCGTACCATCCAGGTAGCAATCAACGCCAAAACCGAGCCCAAAGACCTGCGGCGACCCGGCCATATTTTCCCACTGCGGGCCAAAGAAGGCGGCGTACTCAAGCGAGCAGGCCACACCGAAGCCGGGGTCGATCTCCCCCGACTAGCCGGTCTCTATCCAGCCGGGGTAATTTGCGAAATTTCCAACCCTGATGGCTCGATGGCGCGGTTGCCCGATCTCGTCGGCTACGCTCAGCGCCACAATTTGAAGCTGATTAGCATTGCCGACTTGATCAGCTATCGCTTGAGGCATGAGCGCTTTGTAAAACGCGAGGCAGTCGCGGCCATGCCGACTAAGTTTGGCAATTTTCAGGTGTATGCCTATCGCAACACGCTTGATAGCTCAGAGCATTTGGCATTGGTCAAAGGCGATCCGGCCACGTTTAAAGATGAGCCCATTATGGTGCGAATGCACTCAGAGTGTCTGACCGGCGACGCCCTCGGATCGCTGCGTTGCGACTGCCGGATGCAGCTTCAGGCCACACTGAAGATGATTGAGAATGCCGGGAAAGGAGTGGTCGTATACCTGCGGCAGGAAGGGCGCGGAATTGGCCTGGTCAACAAGCTCAAGGCTTACTCTTTGCAGGATATGGGGTTAGATACGGTCGAAGCCAACGAGCGATTGGGCCTGCCGGTCGACCAGCGCAACTATGGTATGGGCGCTCAGATCTTGATGGATTTGGGGATAGGACAGTTTCGGCTGATTACCAACAACCCTCGGAAAATCGCAGGGCTAAAGGGCTACGGCCTGGAAATGGTTGACCGAGTGCCGCTGCTAATTGAAGCGACCGCCTATAACGCTAGCTACCTGGCCACCAAAGCTAAGAAAATGGGCCATCTGCTGCTGCAAACTTACCTGGTCACCGTGGCGATTCACTGGCGCGATGACAGCAACGCCGGTAGCGACCCGGTGACTGCCCGGTACGAAAGGTTAGAAAAGCTGCGCCGCCTGGCTGACAAACATGACCTGCTGCTGCAAGAAGAAGCCCGCTCGGTTGCAGCCGCTGTCTTCGGTCAGATGCCGCTGATTGCCCACCTGGGGTTAGATCAGCCCGATATTGCTGACGCGCACTGGTATAAGAGCTGTGACCATCCTTATGTCAGGGCGATCGCCGCGCTATTAGACGAACTCATCAACTGGCCAGACATCGACCAGCTTGAATTTTTGGTATCAGCCGGTAACGATCCGTTCACCCAGCTCAAGGTGCGGCTCGATCAGCAAATTTTCCCTTGGGCCACAGCCGGAGAAAACGCAGTCACGCCCAGCGATCTGTGCCAGCAGCTAGAAACACAGCGAATTTATGTGTTCTCCCAGCACCCAACCTTTTAGGGGTCGAGGCGACCTAGCTGACTCGGCTGGGGAGGAATCGCAGGCGCTGCAATCACGGGTATATCCTCTTGTCTGCGAGCGAGCACGGCTGGCTCCATAGCCGCGACAGCACGCACGAACTGAAGGTCGGCGCTGGTACCGCGCAGCGCTGGGTTAGTCGCCAGGTCTCGCAACTGCTGCTCGCTCAGGGTGACGTTGACGTCCGGCGTGATGCCCCGGTGACTGATGTCAGTGCCGTTGGGCGTGTAGTAGTGGGCGACAGTCACCGCGATTCCCGAGCCATCAGAGAGACTGTGCAGGCTCTGCACCAGGGCTTTGCCAAAGGTCGGATTGCCGACGACAATAGCGCGGTCGTTATCGCCTAGCGCGCCCGTGACGATTTCGCTAGAGCTAGCCGACTGACCATTGACTAATACTGCTAGGGGTAAGTCTGTGATTGCAGTGCGATTGGCCGTGATTTCCTCGCTGTCACCATTTCTATCAACCGTGCGCACAATGCTGCCGCGAGGTAGCCACATTCGGCTGATTTCGATGCCAGCCTGCAAGAGACCGCCCGGATTGCCGCGCAGGTCGAGCACAAAGGCTTCAACCTGTTGCGCCGCCAGCGTATCGATGGCGCTACGCATTTCTTCAGCGGCATGGGCGCTAAATTCATCCAGGCGGATATAGCCTACTTTCACATCGCCTTGCTGCTGCATCTCAAAGCTAACGGTAGGAACTGCAACCACTTCGCGGGTCAAAATGAGCGTTTCTTCACGACCATTTTGGCGGCGAACGGTCAGCGTAATCCGACTGCCGCGCTCGCCTCTGATCAGCTGAGAAGCATTTTCGACGCTCAAATTTCTGCTGGAGCGACCGTCAATAATGAGAACGGTGTCGCCTATTTTCACGCCTGCCGCCTGAGCCGGTGAATCTTCCAGCACACCCGATACGATCAGGCCATGGCCCTCCTGCTGCAAACGGACGCCCACACCAGTCACCTCGCCAGCCGTTTGCTCGGTGAGGGCGGCGTACTGAGCTGGGTTAAGAAAGCGAGTGTAGGGATCTTCAAGCCGACGCAGAGCCCGACGCAGCTCACTGTAGGCGGCATCGCGAGAGGCGTATTCCCCACTGAGCAGCGTTTGCCTGACACCAAGCCAGTCCACTCGGTTAAAGTCGGCGTCTACATACTCCTGATACACCAGCTGCCATGCCTCGTCCAGCACCAATTTGGGGCTGTCCTGGAAGGCGCTCTGCGGGTCTGCGGCGATCGCTGGCCGAACAGAAAGCGAAAGGGTAGCGGGCGCTACTGCCGGGAAGAGAGAGACCGCAGCGCCGATTGAGAATTGCAAGAAGCCCGAGAGACCGGCAGTGTTTTTCATTTAAGTCCAGAGACTGCAAAAATTAGGAGGCGATGGTTAAAAATACTCGGGTACTACAACGCCTCTACGCAAAACGCTCGCTGGAGGCCGTCAGGTAGCACCTGAAGTTTTTAGCAAAGAAAGTGTGAGGCAAGCCTCTCAGCACAGGCTGGGGGATTCGACCTCTGATGAAGTGAAATGTCTTACCTAAGGTAATCAATAAACTTCAACTCGTAAATAGGTAATTGTCGGGAGGTCAATGAAAGGGTAGGTGACTTATCCAATGCCTGCTGTTCTAGGCTACTGAAAGCGTAAAATCGCACTCCTATCTTAGACTCTGTTCTTTAAACTATGCATAACTATATCCCGCCCGACCGCTTTTTCCCTTACCTTAGCTGGCAGCAGGTAGGGGCGATCGCCGATAAAGCCAATACTTTGATTGTCCAACCCATCGGGGCAGTGGAGCAGCATGGGCCGCATTTGCCGTTGGTGGTGGATGCGGCGATCGCGACAGCCGTGGTCGGTCAGGCACTACAGAAGCTCGATCCGTCGATCCCGGCTTACGGACTGCCGCCGCTGTATTACGGCAAGTCGAATGAGCACTGGCGCTTTCCGGGCACGATTACGCTCTCGGCCCAAACGCTAACGGCGGTGCTGATGGAGATGGCTGAGAGTATCTACCGAGCTGGGTTTCGTAAGCTGGTACTGGTCAACGGTCATGGCGGTCAGCCTCAAGTATTGGAGATTGTGGCCCGAGATCTCCGGCAGCAGCACGGTGATTTTATGGTGTTTCCGATGTTTGTATGGGGAGCACCCCACTGTGCGATGGATCTGGTCGGCGCGCAAGAATACAGCGAAGGCATTCATGCGGGCGATGTAGAAACCAGCGTGATGCTCTCTCTACTGCCTGACTTTGTCGATATGGCTCAGGCTGTGCGAGAGTTTCCGGTGCCGTTTCCGGCAGAGAGCTTGCTGAGCTTGGAGGGGCGACTGCCCACCGCCTGGACAATGGACGATCTGAGTCGGAGCGGCGTTGTGGGTGATGCGACGGCTGCCACGCCCGCAAAGGGAGCAAAGATTCTGTCGTCAGTGGTGGCTGGCTGGGTGAAAGTTTTCGAGGAGATCTACCGGTTTGAAGGGTTACGTCCTAGTGGCTAGCGCTGCTACTAAATAGATATTTGTAACACTCATACCGATTCTCAACGAGAACGCGATTGATTGGGATTAGAGTTTTTGTAGGCAGATTGTAGTTTAGACGAGATGGTTTAGGTGTCAGGACAGGAAAATCAAGATGTGCAGCCCGCTCAGTCAACCGCCCCTTCAGATGATGTGCAATCTGATTTTTCCGGCATAAAGACGCTTTCCATTGACATTGGTGGCAGCGGAATTAAGATGCTGGTGCTCGATCAGAAGGGACGGCCTTTGGGAGAACGCGATCGCATCAAAACGCCTTCTCCAGCAACCCCAGAAGCGGTGATGGCCGCCATCGGGCAGCTCGTACAGTCGCAAGGTGAGTTCGACCGAGTGTCGGTTGGCTTTCCGGGCGTCGTGCGGCAGGGCGTAATATACACAGCGGTCAATCTGCACGAGCAGTGGGAGGGCTACGACCTGGCCAGTCAGCTCGCTGAGCAACTGGCCAGGCCAGTGCGGGTCGCTAATGATGCGGACATGCAGGGGCTGGGCGCGATTTCTGGGCAGGGAGTGGAGCTGGTGATCACGCTGGGTACTGGGTTTGGCACGGCACTCTTTACCGAAGGGCATTTGGTGCCCAATTTGGAAATTGCCCATCACCGTTTTCGCAAGGGAGAGACCTACGAAGAACAACTGGGCCGGGAGGCTCTAAAAAGGATCGGGACTAAGACCTGGAACAGCAGACTGGTTAAGGCAATCAGTTCTCTGTCACGGGTACTCAACTACGACCAGCTGTATCTGGGCGGCGGTGAAGTCAAGCAAATTGAGGTAGATTTGCCGGAAAATGTGACGGTGGTTTCTAATGTGCTGGGGCTGCTAGGCGGAATTGCCCTATGGAAATAGGCGCAGTACAGAAATAGCCGGGTTCAGGATTTATGTTCAGATTTGTAGGCAGGAGTGAGAAAGAGACCGCTCTCGGTGCAGATACCGCTGAGCGGAATGTCCCAGGGTTGCCGGGGCACTTGAGGAACTCTGGCATACTCGAAGACAATACCAATCGTAATTTTGTCAGCCCAGCGGGGATCGGCGAGCATTCGATCATAAAAGCCGCCGCCATAGCCTAGCCGGTAGCCGTTGATATCGCAGGCAAGACAAGGAATGAGAATGAGGTCGACTCTACAGGGGTCAACCAGGGGAGAATTGGGATCGGGTTCGGTGATGCCGTAGGTGCCGGGTCGCAGCGGCCAGTGGCAGGTAGGGAACCAGCGATGCCACGTGAGCGCTTGGTCTTCACAGCGCGGCAATCCCCAAACGCGATGCTGCTGGAGCAGAGGGGAGAGATCGGGTTCGCCGCGAAAGCTGCAATAGGCCAGGGTGAGACGCGATCGCCCAAAAACAGACCAGCTTTGCAGGGTTTGGCAAATGCTGGCAGATTTTTCTTTGGAGATGCGGGCGGGCATTCTCTGTCGGGCTTTGAGCAGGGCACGGCGCTGGGTTGCTTTTTGCGCTTGGAGAATGCTGGGGGTGTCGGCCATGCCGGGGGAGGCGGGGTGGTAGGGGATGGGAAAAAGGGCTGAGTTGCTAAGAGGCAATTTGCTGGTAGAGGACAAATATTTTTTCGATTACCTGGTCAGCAGTGAGATTATCGGTTGCAATTTCGATAGCGTCGGGGGCTTTGCGCAGGGGGGAAACGCTGCGGGTGCTGTCCCGGCGATCACGCTCCGCAATTGAGTGGGCCAGGGCGTCCAGGTCTGGTGACTGCTCGCTTGGGTTGGCTGTCTCCTCTAGGTCTTGGTAGCGGCGCTGGGCACGGGCTTTGACCGAGGCGGTGAGGTAAATTTTGAGTTCGGCATTGGGAAAGACATGGGTGCCAATATCGCGGCCATCGGCGACGATCCCGCCCTCTATGCCGTATTGCTGCTGCTGCTTGACCAGGTGGGTACGAACGGCAGCTTGCGCGGCCACGGTAGAGACTTGGCTGGTCACCGCAGCCGTCCGAATCGCTTGCGTAACGTCCTGGCCATTGACCCGCACAGTGGGTGGCTGAGGCTGATCGCCAATGACGCTGGCAGTGAGCTGAATGGAGCACTCAGGCAGCAGTCCGACAACGGCGGCTTCATCAGCCGGATCGATATGCTGCTGGAGAACAAACCAGGTCAGAGCGCGATACATAGCACCAGTATCCAGGTAGAGCAATCCGAGCCGATGGGCGATTTGACGAGCAACTGTAGATTTACCAGCGCCTGCGGGGCCGTCGATTGCAATGATCGGCAGGCGGGCCTGCAGCAAAATGTTGTCAATGAGCCGGGTTTTGCTGCTTTCTGAACCGGGTTTTTCTGAACCTATGTATGCTGCGATCGCCATTATTCCTACGGTATTAAATGCTTCCAAAGGCTTTAGTGTATCAGGATGAACCAGCGCCAGGTAGTCTAAAGTCACTGTCGGTTCGCCAGTTAAAACCTTGTGAGCAGCCGCTAAGAGCGCAGCGCTGGATTGTTCGCCTTGTCTGAAAGCAGCTTTGGCGGCGCTCAAACCGCGATAGAGTACGGTTGCCCGCTGCCGCTGTAAGTCGGTGAGATAGCGATTGCGAGAACTCAAAGCGAGACCGTCCGGCTCCCGCACGGTAGGGCAGACAATGATTTTACCCGGCAAGTTTAAATCTTTAGACAGGCGCTTGAGAATGGCGACCTGCTGGGCATCTTTTTGGCCAAAAAAAGCATAGGTAGGGCAGGCAATATTCAGTAGCTTGGTCACGACTGTGGCCACCCCTTGAAAGTGTCCAGGACGAGATCGCCCGCAGAGCGTATTGGTCATCGAATAAGGCGGCACTACCTGGGTCATCGCTGAGGGATCAATCTGAGCGGTGCCATACAGGGTTGCTGGCGACGGCATAAAAATGGCATCTACCGCTGCTGACTGGCAAAGGGCCTGGTCGGCTTGGGGCGATCGCGGATAGCGATCCAGGTCTTCACCAGGGCCAAACTGTAGCGGGTTTACAAAAATGCTGACCAAAACAATATCGCTGGCTTTGCGGGCTTGCTCAATCAAGCTGAGATGACCAGCATGGAGAGCGCCCATCGTTGGCACCAGCCCCACGGTCTGATGCTTGCAGCGCTCCCGGTATTGGCGCAACTCAGTGACGGTGCTGAACAGCTCCACAAAAAACTCCTGTCGAACGTTCTCTAGCAGTTGGGCCCAATCTCGGCCCACATCAATTTAACGCAGTCTACGGGGCAGCGCGATCGCTCATCAGATAGCTCAATATAAAATTAAAAAAGAGGATCTTCCGGGGGAAGGATCCTCTGAGTATTTGCACTCCAGATTGTTTCAGGAGCACCGCTTAATTAGTTGGCCAATACATCCAGTCGCACGGTGCCCACCCCAGAATTGACCAACCCAATCTGGGCAGCAGCGCCCGCCGACAGGTCAATAATTCTACTACCTGAGTAAGGGCCACGGTCGTTGATTCTGACTGTCACCTGACGACCGTTGTTAAGGTTGGTCACTAGCACACGCGTGCCGAAGGGTAAGGTGCGGTGAGCGGCGGTCAGGGCGTTCTGATTGAAAACTTCGCCGCTGGCGCTGCGTCTACCGTTAAAGCCGGGGCCGTACCAGGAAGCGCCACCAACATTGCTAGAGACAATTGCCACCGTCTGAGCGGGCGGAGCCGGAGGTGGCTCTGGCGCAGGCCGACCCTGAATTTCTGAGACCGGTTCGGCGTTGCCCAGCAGCCGTCGCAGGCGATTCGTTACCTGAAGAGCGTCTTCGGCGGGGTTTTCGGTTGTGTCCGCCAGAATCGTGCGGCTGTCTAGAGAGATCAGGTCGTTCCCGGCCAGGGTCACGGTGTAGCCTTCAGTTTCTTTATTCCAGCGAACTGAAATGTCGGCGGCTTCAACCGCATCGGATTCGAGCTGCTGGCCCAAGTTAGTCGCTCTGAGGACGGGATCATTTTCCCGCTGGGCATCCAGCACATCTCCGGCGGGAGCAGCCCCACCCTGACCTGCCGTTTGCAGCGTGAGCGATGAGTCACCAGCCGCTAGCGAAACAGCGTCGCTGCTATTGGAAAGACTGTCTACTTCGGTGCCAATAAAGGTCAGCACTGGAATATCTTTGACATAGAGCGTAGCGGCCTGCCTGCCGTCTATGGCATGGGGATGGATGAGAATATCGTCGCCCAAAGACCTATCTGCGGAAGGGGTCAAATCGGCGTTGAACGAAAGCCCTTCTGATTGCTCCGATGAAGGAGTCAGTGGGTTGGAGGCGATCGCCTCCTCTATCGATGGCAAGTCTGCCTCAGCAATAAGAGCAGACAAATCAGCCACGAGCGATTCAGTATTTTTAGTCGCAGGAGCGCTGCTCAAAGGCTGAGCGCCGACAAAGGTAGCGCCAGCGCCTGACAACAGAACGGCTGCGGCGAGACTACTGGCAAATTGATGCTTTCTGGAACCATTAAAGAGCACAGACATAATCGGCTACATCACAACAGTTCAGGCTTTGGCTGTTCGCTTTTGGCCTTTGGGGCGAACCGTTGTGTCATTGCAGCACTCACACCTCAATATCGAAATGAAATGAACAAGGGCTAACTTACACGAATGAACTTTGGCAAAAATCAGCAAATTTGCGAAGCTTCTATCTGGAAGAAACTTTACATTTCTCTCATAAAAGTCATCAAATAACGAAATGTAAAGGCTTTGCCGGTTTACTGAACGTTACGTAAACATTTGCTGATGCTTATACTTGAGCCAAACTGTGTTCTAGATAACTAATCAGTCAAACCTGATTTTTAATGCGCACAGCAGCATAGTATTTTGGGGACTATGCAATTAGGTGCATGTCTTGCTCTTACTTTGGAGCGAGCTGCGCTTGTAAATTGCCGCCAATATTTGCTGCCAAGATCTGCCGCTGGAATCTGCCGCTGGAGATTTACAGTGGACAGAGTAACGAAATGCAGATTTCTTCGTTGAGCGTTTTTAAGGCGAGTGAGCTATGGATTACCGGCAGGCCGGAGTAGATGTTGAGGCGGGTCGGGCGTTTGTCGACAAAATTCGCGATTTGGTGAACGGGACGCGCCGACCTGAGGTTTTGGGGGCACTCGGTGGCTTTGGCGGGTGCTTTGAGCTACCGGCAGGCTATCGTCAGCCCGTGCTGGTTTCGGGTACAGACGGTGTGGGGACAAAGCTAAAGATTGCTCACGCGCTGGATCGTCATGACACGGTGGGCATCGATCTAGTCGCCATGTGTGTGAACGACGTGCTGACAATCGGCGCGGAGCCGCTGTTTTTTCTGGACTATTTGGCGACCGGAAAGCTGGCTCCTGAGCAGCTCGCGCAGGTGGTCGCCGGGGTGGCCAGCGGCTGTCAGACTTCGGGTTGCGCGCTGCTAGGCGGCGAAACTGCTGAGATGCCTGGGTTCTACGCACCGGGTGAGTATGACCTAGCGGGTTTTTGCGTGGGCATTGTTGAAAAAGATCAGATGCTGGATGGATCGCAGGTAACGGTGGGCGATCGCCTCATCGGTCTGGCCAGCAGCGGCGTTCACAGCAACGGCTTTAGCCTGGTGCGCAAAATTGTCGCCGAAGGCACGCGAGACGCCCGCGAAGCTGGCAGGCCCACCGGCTATAGCTGGGACGAAAAGCCCCCTATGCTCGGAGGCCAATCTTTAGCCGAAGTGCTGCTGACCCCGACGCAGCTCTATGTAAAGCCGGTGCTGGCCGCGCTCAAGTCCGACCTCACCATTCACGGCATGGCCCATATTACCGGCGGCGGTCTGCCGGAGAATTTGCCGCGCTGCCTGGGGGGGGGCCAATCTATTCAGCTCATGCCCGATAGCTGGCCGGTGCTACCCGTGTTTGACTGGATTCGGGACGCTGGGGAAGTGAGCCGCGCCGATATGTTTAATACCTTCAATATGGGCGTCGGCTTTGTGGTGATTGTGCCGCCCGAGCAGGCAGATTCGGCCTGTGAGCAGTTTGCCAGCGCAGGCATTGGAGCTTGCGTGATTGGGGAAGTGGTTGCAGGCGATGGTGAGCTTTTAGGTCTGTAGCGAGCTAGGCTGTATGGGTACAGGCAGGGTTTGGGGGCGATCGCCCTTCACCTCGCATTTTTATCTATATATAAGAGAAGGAGTTTTTCTATTGAGCGTGAGCAAGGGAAATATTCAGCCGGTGGTAATTGCGACCATCGCTACAATTGTGGCCATCGTGCTGGCGAGTAGCTTTGTGATTATCAATCCTGGGCAGGCGGGCGTTTTGAGCGTGTTGGGTAAGGCCCAAGACGGCCCACTGCTAGAAGGCATTCACCTGAAGCCACCGTTTGTTTCATACGTGGACGTGTACGACATCACGGTGCAAAAGTTTGAGGTGCCAGCAGAAAGTTCGACCAAGGATTTGCAAGATCTCAAGGCGCGGTTTGCGATTAACTTTCGCCTAGTGCCTGAGCAGATTGTAGAGATTCGCCGAACGCAGGGGTCGCTCTCAAACATCGTCGCGAAGATCATTGCGCCGCAGACTCAGGAGTCGTTTAAGGTGGCAGCGGCCAGACGGACGGTCGAGCAAGCGATTACGCAGCGGACATTGCTCAAGGCCGACTTTGACGAGGCCCTGGCGATCAGGCTGGATAAATACGGCATTGACGTACTCGATACCAGCGTGGTCGATTTGAACTTTTCGCCCGAATTTTCACGGGCGGTTGAGGAAAAGCAAATTGCTGAGCAGCGGGCGCAGCGGGCCGTTTATGTCGCGCAAGAAGCCGAGCAAGAAGCGCAGGCTGACATCAACCGGGCCAAAGGGCGGGCAGAGGCGCAGAGACTGATCGCCGAGACCTTAAAGGCTCAGGGCGGTACGCTAGTTTTACAAAAAGAAGCGATCGAAGCGTGGCGCGAGGGCGGGTCGCAGATGCCTCGGGTGCTGGTGACCGGCGATGGTTCTGGTGGCGGCGTACCGTTTTTATTCAATCTGGCGCAAGACGATCAGTAGGCGTATCAGCGCTTTAAAGTAGATAGCAAAAAGGGCTATACCTATTCAGCGGTATAGCCCTTTTTAGATCGAGAGTCTATTTACCTGGCAAAACTAAGAGTCTGCGGCAGCTTCTGCGTCTTTTGTAATGTCTTTAGCCATGTCGAGATAGTCGGCAGGGTCGCTATCGCCGGGGCTTTTGGTGCCCTGGGCAGTCGGTGTCTGACCGCTGGCACGAGCTTCAGTTTTGCGGGTGACGGGGTTGGAGTCACTTGACTGGGTGCCTCCTGCGTTGGTCTCGTTTTCCACCGCGATTTCATATTCTTTGTCAAAATCTGTCTTGGCGACTTCTGACTTAGCTTTGCCTTGGGTCTCTTCGTCTTTGCTCTCCAAATCTTCGGAGAGCTGCTTTGCGTCCTGGGGAATGTTATTGGGATCTGCCATAGTGGGATCTGCCATAGTGGGCTCCGCGCAACTTTATCATCTCTTACAGCTTACGAAGCTCAGAGAAAATAGAATATATATCTGATGACGGAGATTGATGCGATATATTCCCCTGTACGCCCCGTGAGAGCGAGGCGATGATTGCTCCAACAGCGCTAAACTAAGAGAAACTTTAAGAAATGTAAAGGTCTATGGGCAGCAGCTCACAGCAAAGAATAGTAGTGATTGGCGCGGGCATTGGGGGGCTGACGGCGGCGGCACTGTTGGCACATCGGGGCTATCGGGTAAAGGTATTCGATCAGGCGATTGTGCCGGGCGGCTGCGCGTCAACTTTTAAGCGGCGAGGCTTTACGTTTGACGTTGGCGCGACTCAGGTGGCCGGGTTGGAGCCGGGCGGCATTCACCATCAAATCTTTGATGAACTAGGGATTGAGCTACCTGCGGCGAGTGAGTGCGATCCGGCCTGCGCGGTGTTTTTGCCGGGAGAGCGGGAGCCGATCAATGTCTGGCGCGATCCGCAGAAATGGCAGGTAGAACGAGAGCGACAGTTTCCAGGAAGCGCACCTTTTTGGCAGTTTATGAAAGCGCTGTTCGACTATAGCTGGCGATTTCAGCAGCGCGAACCGGTGCTGCCGCCGCGTAGTCTGTGGGATATGTGGCAGCTTGGAACGGCGGTGAGGCCCGATACGCTGCTGACGGTGCCGTTTACTTTTTCGACGGTCGGAGAGATCTTACGGGGATACGATCTGTACGACAATCGGCGCTTGCGGACGTTTTTAGATATGCAGCTTAAGCTGTATTCGCAAACAACAGCCGATAAGACGGCAGTGCTGTATGCGGCGACGGCGCTGGGCGTATCGCAGGCACCGCACGGGTTGTTTCACCTGAAGGGGAGTATGCAGGTTTTGAGCGATCGCCTCACCACTACCCTCCAGCAAAACGGCGGCGAACTTCACATGCGCCACACCGCCGAAGCCATCGCAATAGAACAAGGTAAGCCAACCCAGGTAAAAGTGACCAGCACAAAAGGAGAGACCTGGCTCGAACCTGCCGACCATGTGGTTGCCAACGTGACTGTTCAAAACTTGGTGCGCTTGGCAAAAGACAACAGAATGAAAGGCTACGAGCGCAGAGTCGAAAATCTCTCTCCTTCTTCCGGTGCGTTTGTCATTTACTTAGGCGTAGAACAGTCGGCACTACCAGACAACTGTCCGCCTCACCTCCAGTTCTTATACGACTACGACGGGCCAATCGCGGAAAATAATTCTCTCTTTGTCTCGGTAAGTCGCTCCGGCGATGGACGTGCGCCCGATGGAAGAGCCACCGTGATCGCCTCTTCTTTTACAGCAGTGCAGCAGTGGTATGACTGCGATGAAGAAGGCTACCGGAAAATGAAGGAGAACTATACCCAGGAGGCGATTTCCCGGCTGAAGGGCTACTTTGACCTGCGGCCTGAGCATTTGGTGCATGTAGAAGCGGCGACACCGAGGAGCTTTGAGACCTTTACGGGGCGCGATCGCGGCATTGTCGGCGGCATTGGTCAGCGCGTCCCCACCTTTGGCCCGTTTGGCTTTGCCACTCGCACACCTATTGCAAACCTGTGGCTAGTCGGCGACAGCACTCATCCCGGCGAAGGCACAGCGGGCGTCAGCTATTCGGCAATGACAGCAGTGCGACAAATTGAAGCAGGGCGGTACTGACTCCACAGTTTTTGTCTTAACAGTAAGTTCAATCATCAGCCTATCGTCACTCTTTCACATTTGAGCATCTGTCTGTGAATGCAGACATGTAGGCTTTACTTGTGCATTCGCATTCGTGATCGGATTATACTTGAGATGCTGATGAGCCTTCACCTGACGATTTGGATTGCTATCAAATGGATGAAAGTAACAACCAAAATGACATTATAGAACTTTGTAATACCAACTCAGATCAGTCACTTCAAAACGGGTGAACGAAAAAAAGCGCGGGAATAGAAAAAAGGGCGTAGTGTCAGACAAGAAATGACGTCGAGGGACTACGCCGAATGCAATTAGAGTCTATCGTAAGCGAGCAATTGAAAGGACTACCGAAGTTTTCGGCAGCAGG
>JBBQAC010000273.1:0-5575 GCA_038315915.1 Phormidesmidales cyanobacterium | reverse complement strand
TCGTCGCAGCCAGAAAAGTGCCCGTCGCGGCGGTAATACGCCCGTTGTTTCTGAAACTCAGTCGGCGGCGGCGGCTCCCGATCCTCGCTGGGCACAGGATTTGGCAAAGCTGAAGGAAATGCTGGCTGCGCAGACGACGCCGTCCTAATTGAGTCCTGTAGATTACAACGTCGCGATTATTCTCCCGCCATTCTCCCGCCTCCGGGCCCAAAAAGCAGTCTGCATCAAGCGGACTGCTTTCTAATTAAGCGATGCATTCAGCCAGGTCAGTATTAGACTCAGGCAAAAGCTGTACTTGCCTTTTTAAAACATTCGGGCGCGGACAAGTGCCTGGGGCAAGCACAGCAGCTTACGCCTTTTGGGGACAAAAGCCCGACGGTTAAATACGTCGTAGTCGTTTTCGACGATTACTTCTAAAATTTTGCGATAGAGCATCAGCGCGGCCCATACCGGCCACCGGGCATCCGGATGCAGCCTGCCAATGCCGCTTTCGGCTTCCTGATAGTACTTGAGGGCGCGCTGAATCTGAAAGCGCATGAGGGCCCGCCAGCGATCATCAATGACACCATTGAAGAGATCTTCAGGCGTGTAGTCAAAAAGGGCTAGATCTTCCAAGGGGAGGTAAATGCGATCGCGTCTCGCATCTTCCCCGATGTCTCTCAATATATTAGTGAGCTGATTGGCAATCCCTAAAGAAATCGCCTCTTGGATCGGCGCAACGACAGGGTTTGACCGCTGCCAGGGAGCGGCGTTTGCAGTAGCATCCATACCCATGACGGTGGTCGACATCAGGCCAACCGTACCGGCCACCCGATAGCAGTAAAGCTTAAGCTCCTCAAAGGTCTCGTAACGTGAGCGGTGAAGATCCATCCGCTGCCCAGCAATCATGTCGCGAAACGGCTGAATGTCTAGATCAAACCGCTCTAGCGTGTCTACCATCGCCACATCTAAGTCGTCTTTAGGATGGCCTGAGAATAAGAGCTTGAGCTGAGACTCCCAATGGTCCAGCGTGCTTTCGGTGGTGAACTTAGCTTGAGGGCCGTCTACCAGCTCATCAGTCCGCCTGCACCACACATAAATTGCCCAGATTGCCCGCCGTTTGGCCTCGGGCATCAGCAGCGTGCCCATGTAAAACGTTTTAGAATACTCTGCTGTGATCTGACGACATTGCTCGTAGGACTCCTCAAGGGATACAAACTTAGGAGTGGCGGTCGTAGTCGTTGAAGGATGGGTCAGTTGCAGCATCAATGCCTCAAACTGGAAAAAATGAACAGTGGCCGGTTGCTAATCTAGCCAAATACTTCCTGGCCAAATATTCGGAAGTAAATACGCGCTTTGCCAAACAGGTTGGCCCAATATTCACGTTTGAATGTTTGGTCTCGCAAAAGCCAATGACTTTTGCGAGAAAAGATGGCCTGTAACTTCGATTTGACAGAGAAACATATACCGAGCGAATCGCCTTCATTACTGTATACGCCAACAGTGCCAGTGGGCTAGCGTCACAGCAACACTCAAACGCAGAGTCTTCCTTGCACCTTGAACTGAGACTTCGTTTAAGAGCCCGTTTAGCTAGCTGTCTTGCTGAAAGTTATCCAGTGAGACTCGTTTGGGCGCAGCTCAAAGACCTGCTCTAGAGAACCTAGAGCTGTCTTCGAAAGCCTCGCTGTCGCTAGCCAGGGTCAATAAACAGCCTGTAATTCTTTCATTATATGTTTCAAAGCGTTACATTTTGGCACGAACCTTAGTTTTTCGTAAGTAGGTAGACCAAAAGCAGTCGTAAATTAGTGGATTCCGAAGTCTGCCAATGCCGATATGTCTCATGTGAGGGACGGGTTGAGTTACATGAACGAGGCGCATATAACTTTTGACAATCTGCCTGTCGGTTAAGGTTTGTAGCGAGCTATCATAAAAACCTTTGATAATCAAAGGGGCGAGTAAATGACAAAGGCGAATATCGACTTTTTGCAGCAGAGCGATCCAGAGCTAGCGTCCATCATGGGTCAGGAACTGAACCGACAGCAAACCCATTTGGAACTGATTGCCAGCGAAAACTTCACCTCGCCAGCCGTGATGGCAGCGCAGGGCTCGGTACTGACAAATAAGTACGCCGAAGGGCTACCAGGTAAACGCTACTACGGCGGCTGCGAGTTTGTCGATCAGGTAGAGCAGCTCGCCATCGACCGGGTGAAAGACCTCTTTGGCGCAGCTCATGCCAATGTGCAGCCGCATTCGGGCGCGCAGGCCAACTTTGCGGTGTTTTTGGCGCTGCTGAATCCGGGCGACACCATTCTGGGGATGGATTTGTCCCACGGCGGGCACCTCACCCATGGCTCACCGGTGAATTTTTCAGGTAAGTGGTTCAATGTGGTGCAGTACGGCGTCAGCCGCGAGACCGAACAGTTGGACTTTGAGGAAATTCGCAAAGTTGCGCTAGAGCACAAGCCGAAGATGATTATCTGTGGCTATTCGGCCTATCCTCGGACGATTCCTTTTGAGAAGTTTCGGGCGATCGCTGATGAAGTCGGCGCATACTTGATGGCTGACATTGCTCACATCGCGGGCCTAGTCGCTACTGGCTGTCACCCTAACCCACTGCCCCACTGCGATGTGGTCACCACGACTACTCACAAAACCCTGCGCGGGCCGCGTGGTGGCTTGATTATGACCCGCGATGTGGAGTTAGGCAAAAAGTTTGACAAGGCCGTCTTCCCGGGCAGTCAGGGTGGCCCGTTGGAGCATGTGATCGCCGCAAAAGCCGTTGCCTTTGGCGAAGCGCTTCAGCCCGAATTTAGTGACTACTGCCAGCAGGTAATTAAGAATGCTCAGACGCTGGCGGCTCAGCTTCAGTCACGCGGCATTAAAATAGTCTCTGACGGCACTGACAATCACCTGGTACTGATGGACTTGCGCTCGATTGGTATGACCGGCAAGCGGGCCGACGCGCTGGTAAGCAAGGTGAATATTACCGCGAATAAAAATACGGTACCCTTCGATCCGGAGTCGCCTTTTGTCACCAGCGGTCTGCGCTTGGGGACACCTGCAATGACCACTCGGGGCATGGGCGAAGCCGAATTTACCGAAATTGCCAATATCCTTGCGGACTGCCTGCTCAGCCCGGATGACAGTGGGGTAGAAGCTGACTGCAAGCGGCGAGTGGGGGATTTGTGCGATCGCTTCCCGCTGTACCCTCATTTGCAAGTGGCTGAACCCGCACTGGTGTAAAGATAACGACAAAAAGACCCTAAGCACCGCTCAACGATGTGTCTAGAGCTTTTTTATTGGACGTAGCATAAAAAATGAGGACTTTGAGAAGTCTAGACAGGATCATATGATGAGCTGTTGATAATTTTCATGCTTTAGGTAGATTGTAAAGAGGTATACTGTCGCCGAGTGCTGCTAAAGCCCCTTTGTCTACGTGACTGTGGCATCTTCTTTATCTGTCACCTGACGCTAGCTTTGCCCACCCTACACAATCTTTATTGATGGCGTTTCCGCTCTATCATCTGGTCGCATTTCTCGTCTCAGCAACCATTGTCCTTTTGCTAACGCCTCTCGTTAGGAAAGCAGGGTTGGCTAGCGGCAGGGTTGACCTCCCAGGCGGCAGAAAAGTTCACAGTCAGCCGATGGTACGGCTCGGGGGCGTTTCAATTTTCGTGGGCGTGTTGGTCGCCCTGCTGCTGGTGTGGGCCTTTGGCGGCTTCACAGGCGCTGACGGTGAACCGCTAGACCGCGTGGCCGATTATTCGGTATGGGGAGTGACGATAGGTGGTTTGGCCTTTTTTCTGATTGGCCTGATCGACGATCTGTTTGGGCTTTCAGCGATTAGCCGGTTGATTATGCAGGCAGCGATCGCTTCAATTGCCTGGTATGTCGGCGTCGACATTCACTTTTTGACCCTGCCCTTCTTGGGCCTGACTCAGCTACCCGACTGGCTGAGCCTGATTGTGACCATCTTCTGGCTGGTCGGCATGGCCAACGCCATTAATTGGATTGACGGGTTAGACGGGTTAGCGGCTGGGGTATCTGGCATTGCCGCCGTTGTTATGATGGTCGTTAGCGTCTACATGGGCCAACCTGCTGCTGCGCTGATTGCGGCTGCTTTGGCAGGCGGATCGCTGGCCTTTTTGCGCTACAACTTCAACCCAGCTCAGATATTTATGGGCGATGGCGGCGCGTATTTTTTGGGCTTTACGCTGGCGGGTGTTGGTGTAATTGGCCTGGTAAAAAGTGTCGGTGCGGTGGCGGTAATTTTGCCTTCGCTGACCCTGGCAGTACCGATATTAGATATGTCGACAGTGATTTTGCTGCGGCTACGGCGTGGGCTCTCTCCTTTTGTCGCCGATAAGCGACACCTGCACCACCGTTTGCTGAATGCTGGGTTTTCCCATCGCTTTACGGTTTTATTCATCTATGCGCTGGCGCTGTGGGTGGGTAGCTTGGCCATGGCCTTTGCCGGTCTGAGAGCAGGCGTTCCTTTTGTGCTGGCTTCTACTGCGCTGCTGAGCTACACCGGCTGGCGGGCCGTCCAACACGCTAGATAATTAATAGGGGTACGGGTAGGGCCAAATGAGCCTGTCTGCCCGGTAAATGAAAAAAGTTTCTGTAACAGCACCGCCGCGCTGAGTCGTGAGCTGAGTAAGAGGCGTCACCGATTGGAAGTAAGACGTTCCCAATTCTGAATCCGGTTGCGAGTCGGTCAAGCTGATCAGCAAGGCATTTTTGCCGAGCCAATCTGAAGAGTTGAACCAAAAGGCGTGGCCTCTGGGGTCAGGGGTGAAGCTGGTGACGACCTGATTGACGGAGGGCGGCAGCGCCATCGCAATGTATCCGCTAAGCCAGAGTTCATCGGTCAGGATGAAGTCGGTGGTAGCGATCGCCTCCTCAAATTCTGCCGATTGCGCAAACTGCCGCCGAAGCTGCCGCGTATCAATCAGCGCCGTCGAGGGATCTGGCTGAAGCGGGATGAAGCCGTTTGCGATCGCACTCCTCCCCGATTTTTGCAGCGTACCCAGCGTGATATGCGTAAGGGCAAACAGCAGCAGGGTACCCACCACTAGCCCGGTGCCGCGTAGCCAGCGGCGGACTGTCGGCAGTTGCCAGTGAGCCGCCATGCGACCCAGCAATAGCGTGAGCGTCCACAGCCCCGGCGCAGGCCAGGCGGGATAGATCTGCGTCCAGCCGCCCAGCAGTGTAAAGCCAGCAGCCACAGGCAATCCACTCCACAGCACAAACTGCACTTTGGATCGCTGAGTTTTCTCTTGTGGCAGGCTAAACAGCGCTTTCAGACTGACCCACCAAAGCGGCAGACCCAGCGTTGGGAATAGAAACCCAACTTCGGCCAAAAGCACGCCCAGCAAATTCGTCAGTGAGTAGCCGACAGCCTCGGTGGCAAATCGGTCAGAAAGCTGAAATTGAAACGAAATCCACCCGTGACGGCTGTTCCAGTAAAAAATTGGAAACAGGCACAGGCCAAACAACACGGTGCCCAGCACCATCCACGCAGACCGCAGGGCGCAGCGATGACGAGGACTGCTCACGCAAAAGCCCACCAGTGACAGCCCCAGCAAAAAGCCGT
>JBBQAC010000138.1:0-12035 GCA_038315915.1 Phormidesmidales cyanobacterium | reverse complement strand
CTCCAGCAGTTTTTCGACGAGTGGGCGATTGTCCCGGCTGACTTGAGCAGCGAGTGGTTTACGCTGGTGACCTCTCAGTTTCTGCACGGGGGCTTTCTGCATGTGGGCGGCAATATGCTCTACCTGTGGGTCTTTGGCAACAATGTTGAAGATCAGCTCGGCCATCTAAAATTTCTGGTGTTTTACCTGGCCTGCGGTGCGCTGGCAGGTCTGTCGCAGTGGTTTTTCGATCCAGCTTCTACCGTTCCGACCCTGGGGGCGAGTGGAGCGATCGCTGGCATCATGGGAGCCTATATCATTCGCTTTCCCCGAGCTAAAATTTTGACCCTGGTGCCTCTGTTTATATTCATCACGACTTTTCGCATTCCCGCTATTTTCTTTTTAGGCTGGTGGTTTGTACAGCAAGCACTGTATGGCGTGGCCAGCCTCAATGTAACGGCTGATATGGGCTCTGGTGGCGTTGCCTATTGGGCTCATGCAGGGGGATTTGTGTTTGGCGTGGTGTTAGGGCCACTACTGGGGCTTTTTTCCAAAGGGCATGACCGCTATCGCTGGTGATATCTAGCTTTCTTTTCGATGATGTACATCTTGAGGCAACTCTCATGACGACTCACGTCGATACCACTTCTGAAGTTTACGAAGGGCAGTTTGGCTCGTTTACGGTTGAGGCGAGCGATCGCCAGGAGGTGATACTTTACCGGGCAGGACTGGCCGTCGCGGCGGTTAGTTTTGCGATCGCGGTTCTTTGCATATTTTTCGCGCCTGATGTCGCGCCTTGGGTGGCAACGGTTTGCTACGGGCTGATGTGGCTAGCGCTGGGGCTGAGCTTTTTCAAGATCCATATTTATCTGCGGGCGCTGCACCGGGCGCTGCAAGTTTTCTGGGCGATTGGCGGACTGGCGAGTGTGGCGATCGCCCTGCGCTACCCTAGCCCGCTGGCGCTCACCGCCTATCAGCAGCCGCTGACCATTCTGGGCATTGGCTTTACCTTTGCTGCCCTGACCGGCATTTTTGTCAAAGAGGCGTTTTGCTTCAACCGACTGGAAACTAAGTTTTTGGTAATTTTGGTGCCGGGGCTACTGCTCGGGCATATGATGGGGCTGCTTTCGGCTGATACAGAGCAAGGCATGTTGGCCATCTGGGCTGGTCTTTTTGCTATTTTTGCCCTGCGCAAGGCAATTCAGCCGATTCCACCGGATATTGGCGACAAAAGCGTGTTTGAGTACTTGGAGAAGCAGCGGCAGCAGGTGGCTTAGGGTTGGCTGAGGAGTAGGGCGATCGCCCTCACAATATGCTGAGCGCTGCCCTGAAAAAACGCCGGATCGAGGGTATCTGGCGTATCTTGCGCGGTGTGGTAGTAAGGATTGCGAAAGTTGGCGGTGTCGGTGACAAAGGCAGTCGGGATGTCTTTTTCCCAGAAAGGCGCATGGTCGCTGCGCAGTAAATCGGGGAAAAGGTTGAGTGTGGGTTTGGGAATGGGCAGGCTGAGCACCTGCGGCCAGTTGCTGGCGGCGGCAAGGACAAAAGCATTGAGCGGCTCAGAATGCGCTTTAATCCCCAACACCGCCAAAAATTCTCCGGTGGCGGGCAAATCCTGAATTGGCAGACGCAGCGGATAGGTCTGACAGCCATCGGTGCGGCAGGCATAGCCCACCATATCGAGAATGACTGCGCTGGTTACGCCGACCCTATTATCGGCGTTGGCTGTGAAGGCGGCGCTGCCTAAGAGCCCGCTGCCATCTGCCTGCTGTTCCTCTTGATCGAAGAAGACAAGTTTGAGGGTGGCGGGCATGGCCTGTGAGGAGAAGATCCGGGCAGCTTCCAGCAGGGTGGCGATCGCACTGCCATTATCGTCAGCGCCAGGAGAGTCAGGCGGGGTATCGTAGTGAGCCCCTAGCACGACCGCCCCCGCAGATGGATCGCTGCCGGAAATCTCAGCAATAATGTTTATACCCTCTTTGCTGGGGGAGCCGTAGCGCTGCTGTATAGGCGCGAGGCCGTAGCCTGCGAGCGTGGCTGTAAGGTAGCTGCGAGCGACTACTTTTTCGGCTGCGGTAGAGCGGGGCAGGGCGATCGCTTCTACATGGGCCATCAGCCGCGCGGCATCAATGTCCAGATTCAGGGTTAGATCGGGCCTCTCCAGAGAACTGTCAGCAGCCGGAGATTGGCCAACGGGCGGAGCAGCAAACGAAAAAGCGGTGACGAAAGTGGCAATAGAATTGCCCCAAATGGCAACTGACATCACCAGCGCAGCGATCGCGATCAAGAGCCCACTCCTTTTTCCCATGAAGCCACCTGATGAAGTCTTGCTAATGAAGCTGGGCGCTACCGCTAACGCTCCTGATATACGGCTTCATAGTAGGCACTCACTTGGCCTCTGTCGAGGGTATGCCATGCCGAGCACCCTCTATCTTGGGATGCAGGCATAAAAATAGCAGGCAAACGTCGATTCGTCTGCCTGCTAGAACTTATTGAAAATGGTTGCATGATTCAGTGGCTGAGGACGTTGGCAACGGCGCTAACAGCTCAGCATTTACAAAAGCCGATCATCTAGCTCAGGGCTGCTCTCTTTTTGCAGTAGCCTGGAGAGCTGACCGCGAATATCGGCTAGCTGAGGAGTATTGATTTTGGGCACTACGATCAGACGGATTTCAATCTCTGCGACGTTGCTTATGCGAGTTGTTTTCTCCCACACCTTGTGCTCGGTGCTAGATTCAGACTCGTATCGGAAAGTCAATACGTTATCACCAACCTCCAGAATTTCAACGTTCTTAAACCAACCGTTGCTACTTTGGATGTAAAGCCACACGCCGGACGTGCCAATCAATTCCTTAAGCTTGCCTTCCATCTACTTCAATTCCCGTCAGACAGTACGAAATTTATACAGAGTATAATCAAAAAAGATACATCTGCCTATCGACGTATTTTTTTGCTCATTTCCTGAATCACTTAAAAAGCTTAACACCGCAACCAGGTTGGCAGCCGATTGAACCGCGCAATCCTTAAGAAGTTTAAAAGATTAATAAGTTGCCGTAGGGCTGACCCATTGTTCCCAAAGCGCTGAGATTTTTCAACTGTGGGAAAATAATGTTAGTAAAAACGATGTCCTCATGACAAATATTAGGGGTTTTCCTTCTAAAGATAGGTGAATTCATAGAAAACGACTGTGGTTTCTCCTGAATTCTTTTGAATATTTTCTTTGCAGAGAAAATAACTGTCTTCGTAAACATCTTTCCTCCGGCGATGTTCGGTAGTATGTTTGCGTAGCTAACCTCCATAACAATGCCCAAGATCACGCGCGATTTCTCCTCAATCGATGTAGATAATTACGATGTAGTCGTCATTGGCGGTGGCATAAATGGCGCAGCAACTGCTAGAGACGCTGCGCTGCGCGGGCTCAAAACGGTCTTGATTGACAAGGGCGATTTTGCGAGCGGGACGACTAGCTGGTCATCGCGACTGGTGCATGGGGGCTTGCGCTACCTGGAATATTTTGAATTCAACCTGGTGCGTGAGTCGTTGGCCGAGCGAGAAATTTTGCTCAAGAGCGCTCCTCACCTTGTGCATCCGCTACAACTCACCATTCCTATTTATAAGCAGGGCTCACGCAGCTACTGGGAAATCTGGGCTGGTATGGTGCTCTACGATATTCTCAGCTTTGATAAGAGCTTGCTAAACCATCGGATGCTGCCTAAGGCCAAGCTTAAGCAGTTGTTCAGGGAGATTAATCCTGCTGGTGTCGAGGGCGCTGCGCAGTATTTTGATGCGCAGGCAGAGTATGCAGAAAGGTTGTGTTTGGAGAATGTGCTGTCAGCTCAGGCGGCAGGTGCTACCGTGCTCAACTATGTGCAGATAACTGGTCTGGTGCGAGAAGGCGATCGCATCACTCAACTCACCTGCAAAGATGAGCTATCCGAACAGACGTTTACGCTGCAAACCAACAGTAAGACGGTGATTGTAAATACCTCCGGTCCCTGGGTAGATCGGGTGTGCCGTCAGGGCGAGAGAGATCATCAGGCTGCGCCCATTGGTACGAAGGAAAAAATCGGGGGAACTAAAGGTAGCCATATCATCGTGGATACTTTTCCGGGTGCGCCCGAAGCGGCTTTTTATGTCGAGGCTTTATCTGATAACCGACCCTTTTTCATTCTGCCGTTTTTGGGCCAGTGCCTGATTGGGACAACGGATTTGCGGTTTGAGGGCAATCTCGATAAGGTCAAAGCCGATAATGACGAAATTGACTACTTACTGTTAGAAACCAATAAAATTTTCCCCGCAGCGCGGCTCAGTCGCGACTCGGTGAAGTTTACCTATTCGGGCGTGCGGCCTTTGCCCTATACCGACAGCAAAAAACCGGGTGCCGTCAGCCGCAATCACCTGCTTTATGACCACAGCAGCGAAGGCGTGGTCAATATGGTGTCGCTGATTGGCGGTAAGCTGACGACCCATCGGCGAGTAGGCGAAGAAATGGTGGACTGGGTATACAAGCGTCGCAAGCAGCCTGCGCCCCCTTGCCAGACGAGGGTTCAGCCTTTGCCTGGGGCCATTTTACCGACCGATCGGCGGATTGCCGAAGCAGGCGCGGCGTATCGTGATCGCCTCTCCTTGCCGACTTTGGATCATCTTTTCACCCTCTACGGTGCGCGCGTCTTTAATCTGCTCCGGCTGATTGACGATTCGCCTGAGCTAGCTGAACCGATTGTCGTGGGTCTGCCTGATATCAAAGCGCAGGTGGTGTATGCGGTGCGGTCTGAAATGGCCTATACGCTGTCTGATATTTGTCGGCGGCGAACCATGCTGTCTTTGCAGGCCAACTATGGGTTAGATGCGCTTGAGGCAATTTCTCAAACGCTGCAAAATCACTGTGGTTGGAGCATGGCTGACTGTGAAGCGGCGATCGCCCGTTACAAAACCACGATGGCTGACAACTGCATCCCTGACTACGCGCTCCAAGACGTTCTCGGCACGGCTGAATTAGACCGCGATTCTGCCGCTAGCAGTGCTCAACCTCAGCTTGCGGTAGGCTAAAAGCAAGCGGTCTCTATCGCCTGCATGTTCTGTCGCCGACATCAAGGGTTTTGGCTTTAGTTTTTTCCGTGTAACTCATCAAGAAGTTCTTTGCTATGTCGTCATCTGCCACTATTCCCTCTAAACCTTCCCTATCGCTTGATTCTTCGTCTAACCAGGTGCTCAATCTCACTGTGTTGGGCGCGGGCGCTTGGGGAACCGCGTTGGCTCAGCTAGCGCAGTACAACGGCCATAATCTACAGATTTGGTCGCGTCGGAACGGGGTGGACTTGGGCGAGGCGGTGGCCCAAGCCGATGTAGTGCTGTCGGCGATCTCCATGAAAGGGGTCGCTAACCTGGCTGAGCAGCTTAAACAGGTCACCTTACCGGCAAAGACAATCCTGGTGACTGCAACCAAAGGGTTAGATCCCAAAACAACCCGGACGCCATCGCAGATCTTTCAATCGACATTTCCCAATCATTCGGTCGCTGTGCTCTCTGGGCCAAACCTTTCCAAAGAAATTGAAGGCGGACTGCCTGCGGCGACGGTTATCGCCAGCGCTGATCAGTCAGTGGCAGAAAACGTCCAGCAGCTATTTGCGTCGGATCAGTTTCGGGTGTACACCAGTCCCGATCCGCTGGGCGCTGAGCTGGGCGGGACGCTGAAGAATGTGATTGCGATCGCCGTTGGCGTCTGCGATGGCCTCAGCCTGGGTACCAATGCCAAATCTGCATTAATTACGCGGGCGCTGCCAGAAGTCATCCGCATCGGTATGCACCTAGGCGCGGCAGAAGTTGAAACCTTTTACGGGCTCAGCGGCTTAGGTGACATGCTGGCAACTTGTAGCAGCAGCTTGAGCCGCAATTACCGGGTGGGCTACGGACTGGCTCAAGGTAAAACGCTCGATCAGGTTCTAGAGGAGTTGGGCGGTACGGCTGAAGGGGTGAATACCGCGCATGTTTTGATAGCGATCGCCAACCGAGAAGGCATCCCCGTACCGATTTCACGTCAGGTAGACAGCCTGCTCAGAGGTCGCATCACGCCTACCGAAGCGCTAGAGGCGCTGATGGAGCGCGATTTAAAGCCCGAAACCTGCGACCTGTAAAGGCATTGCGCCGACCAGTATTTTTGCGATTTTGAGATGCCTGCAAGCTACAGAAGCAGGCACCCCCATCTTGCAGGCAGACTTTCAACAAAGTGGATAGGAACTGAGCAGCTTTTGGGCTGTTCACAGTTCTTGATGCTGACTACAGTTAGCGGCATACAGGGGTAGATAGGACGCAATTCTTTGATAAGCAGCACGCTACGGAGCGGTCTTATCTCAGCGTTTGGAAACTTCTGTAGATGCGAATTTGTAGCGGTGTATAAGTACGGTAAACGACATAAAAAGAGTGCCCCAATGAAAATAAACAGATTTAAATGGCTAGCTGCCATGTCAGGACTTGGTTTCCTGCTAGCAGCAGCGCCTGTACGGGCAGCCGCTTTTACTGAGATCGATGACGCGGGTGAGAGCCTGTTAAATGCAGTGGCAGTCACTTCTGCCCAAAGTATGCCTTTGGAGTCAATCTCGGGCGCTCTCTTTGGAGATGCCGACCTGTTCAAGATTTTTCTCATAGGCGGTCAGACGTTCTCAGCGACGACAACCAGCAGTAAAACAGCGGATATCCCAGTTAACCAGGCTGCGGGAATTCCTATTGATGTTGTGATTGACCCCAAAATATTTTTGTTCGATGAATTGGGCAACGGGGTTTATGCCAATGACGATCTCTTTGGCTCTGTGCAGTCAACGCTGCTCTCTGGCCCCAGCGGCTTCTCGCCAACTGCATCGGGCATTTATTTCCTGGGCATTTCCGGTACAGGACTAGAAGCCTTTAGCGCCAACGGCCAGATTTTCCCGAGTGAACCGTTTGACCAAATAGCTGGCCCCACTGGGCCGGGTGGCGGCTCGCCTTTGACCGGGTTTGTGGGCGATCGCACCAACTCATCCGGCAACTACACGATCTCTCTTACAGGCGCTCAAACCATTGCCGCCGCCCCTGTAGACCCCGCAGCCAGCGTTCCAGAACCCGCGATGACGCTGGGCCTACTGGTAATGGGTAGTCTCATTATCTCGAAATCAAGCCAGTCAAATAGGAATCAAGCATCATGAACAACAAATTATTCTCCTGGAATTGGCAGAAAACCCTCACCGTGGGCGGATTGATTCTGGGACTGGCAACAGTTGCTGGAACCGCTGCCTTTGTCAACGCCTCTGACCATGACGATGGTGAAACGGAACTCAAGGGCCGCAACCTGAATCTGACTGACCTGTATGTGTTTCGCGAAGGCGATCAAAATCCCAGCGCATCGCCTGACAATCTGGTGTTTATTATGAATACCAATCCGCGATCTGTGGCCAGACAACAATACTATTTCAGCAACAAGTCTCGATACGAGTTCATGGTTTCCCGTGTTGCTGACAAAGACGCCAGTCCTACTGGTATGCCCGATATGACGCTGCGGTTTGAATTTGGAGCGCCCGGTGCCAACAATCAACAGTCTTACACGCTGACGATGATTGAAAATGGTAAAACCATCGGCACTGCCTCAGGCCAAACGACGGCTATCGGTGGCACGCCCCTGGTTAGCTCGGCCTCTGTCGGCGGTTCTGCGGTGAAGGTGTTCGCGGGACTGCGAGAAGATCCGTTCTTCTTTGATGTGGAGCAATTTTTTCGGGTTCGGGCTGGGGCGCTGGGTATCGGCCCAGCCGTGGGCTTCCGCGCGCCGGGTCAGGCGGTCGATTTTGCAGCGGGCTACAACGTCAATGCGATCGCCGTTCAAGTACCCATCGCCTTACTAAAGGGAAGTTCTAGCGCCACCACCTTCGACGTGTGGCAGACCATCTCTATCGGCAGCGGCAAGTCATTTGAACAAGTAGAGCGATTGGCTCGCCCTGCTGTAAATGAAGGCTTAGTGGTCACTAACGACTTCTTAAACACGCTCAATAAAGTGACGCCCGCCTTTGAAGCCGCCGCTTTGGCCGGACAACAGCCCGCTGCGGGTGCGGCTGGCCCAATTGTTGGCGAGGTTAAGCGCACGCTGATGGCACTTGGCAATGACGAGGCTAGAACCAACACCCTGATCGGAGCCTTTCTACCCGATGTCATGCGAATTGACACTACCGGGCCCAGCGGCTACGGCAACGCCCTGAATGCCAAAGGGAGTCCTATTCGAGGGCGGCTACTCAAGGATGATGTGATCGATATCACGCTTTCTGTGCTTACTAATGGTGCAATCACCAGTGACAACGTTTCCTATGAAGGCACGTCTGGCAACCCTGCCCAGGGACACGATCCGCTAATTTCGGACTTTCCGTACCTAGCGCCAGCGAACTAGCGTAGCGCCAGGTCTCAGGTTTGGGGTGATGGCTAATGAGAAAATAGGGAGCAGGGAAGTTAGCACGCGCTTAACTATCGTGCTCCCCTGCTCTCTGCGCCCTCATCAAAAAACTTCTTAATCTCTCTCATCTCTCTCAATCGCGCCGACGGAAGCCACTTCCAATGCAGTTCATTCATTTAAAGAAGCCTTTATTCAAGCGCTGGCAAACCGCGAGTATCCTGCTGTTGAGTCTGCTATCAGGAACTGCCCTGCTGACGGTCACACCTTTTGGTAAACAACTGATTGCAGGGACTCCCTCTCTTTACGCTTATCCGTTCTCTCTATCTTTGAAGGGCGACAACCAACAGACTGTAGAAAGCGCGATCGCGTCCTTCCAGGGGCGAGTTCAGCAGCATCCGGCAGATGGCTTAGATCGCGCTGCGCTGGCGGGCGCGTACCTGAAAATGGCGCGTGTGACTGGGGCGGCTAACTGGTACTTGCTGGCAGAGCAGGAGGCGCGGCAGTCGCTGGCCAACCTGCCTTTTAATAATGACGGTGCCGTGATGGTTCTGGCCGAAATTGCTCAGGCCAAGCATGAGTTTGCTGAAGCTGTGCGTTTGGCAGAGCAGATATCTGGCGCGAAATCGCTAACGGTAGTGGTGACTTCGAAGCTGGCGATGGGTCAGCTAGCGGAAGCTGAAACGGCAGCAAACGCCATGGTGAATTTCGTACCCTCTCTTGGCAGCTTGAGTTTTCGGGGCTTAACTCGCATGGCGCGAGGAGACCATGAGGGGGCGCTGCGCGATTTTCAGCAGGCCATAGCGGCTGAAGACCCGAGTGAACAGCGAGGCTCTGCCCAGGTACGAACCTTCTTAGGACGGCTTTACGCCGAGCAAGGCAAAACTGAACAGGCAGAGCAGCTATACCGCGAAGCTCTGGAAATTGTCCCTGGCTATCCGCTGGCGCTGCTGCACCTGGCTCAGCTAGAGACTCGCCTGGGTCATTACCGAGCGGCTAAACATGACTATTCACAGCTAAGTGCATCTGTGGTGCAACAGGGGGTGGCACTACAGGGGATCGCCCGCATCAACTCGTTACAGGGCAGGGCCACCGAAGCCAAGTGGCAAGAGGCCGAAACGGTGCTCCGTCAGCAGATTGATCAGAACGCTTTGGGGCATCGGCGCGACCTGGCGCATTTGCTATTGGAGCGAGGCCGTGACCGGGATGTATCGGAGGTGATCGCCCTCATGCAAACTGAAACCCAAAACCGGCGCGATGCCGAAACGCTCGACATCCTGGCCTGGGCGCTGTCGCGTGCGGATCGCTGGCAAGAAGCGCAGATCGCAATTCACGAAGCGCTTGAGGGAGGCGTCCAGAATGCAGGCATTTTCTACCGGGCTGCTGAAATTGAGACGGCTCTAAACAATCCGGCTCAGGCCGAAAAATACATCCGCTCAGCTCAAACACTCGATCCAACCTTTGATCAGCAGATTCGCCAAAGACTAGGACTTGTTATCCAACCGTAGGTTGCCATCATGATTCGAAAATTGCGTCGATATCGTCTGCTCGCTCTCCTGATCGCCTGCTGCTCTTGGCTGGCGATGGCAGCCCCTAGCCAGGCGCATTGGGCCGACTTAGCGACCGCCGAAATCACCGTTCAATCGGCTGAGGTTCAGTCTACGAGCCGGTCTGCAAGTCAGTCGGGGGCGCAGATTTCTCTGACTTACCCGACAAAGCTGACTGTATTTGCCGACGACGATGCTAGCGGGCAGCTTTCAGACGGAGAAATCAATCGCCACCGGGCCCAACTTCAAACCTTTTTTCAAGACCATATCCGCTTGAAAGATAGTCAGAGTCGGCTAGCCGCTCTGAGCGTAGGCTCTCGCAGCGGGATTGTTTCTCCTAGCGGGCAGGCCGCGCCCAATACTCATACAGGTTTGCAACTGACCTATACCTGGCCAACCGCCGCTCAGGGGATTGAGATTGACTACAACTTATTTATTCCAGAGGCCCCTAAAGCCACTTGTTTAGCGACGATTTCTCAGGCAGGGGAGTTCACAAGCCATATTTTTACGCCCCAAAAGACGACCTTAGCCCTGACGCCGGGAGGGACACTTAACAACGGCAAGTGGGCGCTGACGCTGATCGGGGTGTTTGCTTGGGGGGCCGCACATTCGATGTCGCCTGGTCATGGCAAAACGCTGGTTGGAGCTTATTTGGTCGGCGAACGGGCAACGCCGCTCCACGCTGTTTTCCTGGCAATGATTACGACAGTTACGCATACGCTCGGCGTTTTTGCTTTGGGATTGGTCACGCTGTTTGCCGCCCGCTATATTTTGCCAGAGCAGCTTTATCCCTGGCTGAGCTTGCTGTCGGGAAGCATGGTAATCGCAATCGGGGCGAATTTGCTGCGGCAGCGGTGGCGGCGGCACGGTTCAAAGCGTGCTAGTCACAAGGCTCACGTTCATGACGATGGCCATGCTCATCACCCTCATCACGACCACGACACGCACGCTCATGGCGGTCATTCTCACGCTCACGAGGAACATTCCCATCACGAGCATTCTCATGGCGGGCATTCTCATTCGCACTTACCGGCTCAAGACGGGGAGCCTGTGACCTGGCGAAGCTTGCTGTTTTTAGGACTCTCGGCGGGTCTGATCCCCTGCCCTGCGGCGCTGGTATTGCTGTTGGGGGCGATCGCCCTCGGCAACCCGACCTCTGGCCTGATCCTGGTGTTTGTCTTCAGCCTGGGGCTATCGCTGGTACTGACTGTGGTGGGGTTGCTGCTAGTCTATGCCAAGCAATTGTTCAAGTATTTGCCGACGACTCAACTATCCTGGACTCGGTGGCTACCGGTAGCTAGTGCGCTAGGGATCATTGTCATTGGCGTGGGAATTTCTACCCGGTCACTGCTACAGGCTTTCTAAAACTTTGGGTGGCCGCTTAGAAGCCCGTATCAGCAGGCGCATCGTCGGCGTCAGGGCTGGTGAGCGTCTTCGGAACTTCTATTGGCGGTGCTGGTTCAGAGTCAATGAGATTCTCTTCCGAACGTTCTACGGCAGCTTCCTCCAGTCTTCTCATGAATTCTTCTGATTCTTCCGGTGTCTCTATTGGCAGATCTTTTGTGGACTTGAGATCGCTCAATTCATCAGGAAGCTGGCTGGGCTTTTCCTCAGCGAACGGGTCGAAACCTTCAGTGCCATCAGATAGCTCATCTATTTGATTATCAGTAGGTTCTCGCAGTCTGGCTGAATCTGCTGGCTCTGCTTCAGGCAAACGGGTCTCAGCCGGAATATCTTCGCTCTGATCGACTTCTGGTTCTGATTCTGGCTCTAAGAATTTCGCTTCAGGCGCTGTGAGCGGTTCCTCTGGTTGCAGTTCAGGTTCGATGATTTCTATAGGCGCTGGTTCTGGAGGGGCGGTCGGTTCGGATGGCGGCTCATAGCTAGGATCAGCAATTTGCCCAATCTCCTTCAGCCTCAGTTCACCACGCACAATTTTAGCCAGCGAATCCTGCTGTTCGGGGTCGTAGTTGACAAGCCGCACGGTACTGTTAAAGGCATTGTCAATCGGACGGCCCTGCTCATCAATCAGCGCTAGCTGCACCCAATTTTGCCCTGGTTTGAATCCTTTGAGATAGACCGGCTGCCACTGCTCAAACACAAAG
>JBBQAC010000049.1:0-20705 GCA_038315915.1 Phormidesmidales cyanobacterium | reverse complement strand
GATAGCAGCCTAAGCTGTGTGGAGGCTGTGGACTACAAATAAGCCGACGTGGAGGGGATTAATCCCCTCCTTTTTTGTCTCCACAAGCGCTACAAAATTCGTCAATCCCGCTACCTGTCTGCTGTGGAGGGCTCCACACCTGCATCCTAGTCGGCGGCGACCGCCTTTAGTTTGACAGAACACTTGGGACAGCTCAGCTCAGAGCGGTCGCAGGTAATCCAGCCCCAGCTCCCGGCTTTGGGTTTCTCGCCACAGAGTGCCCGCCCGTACCAGCGCCCGGAAGTGGGTTCGGCTGCTGAGATCGCATGAACTTTGCGGTTCATCGGCGACGCCCCCTTGGCATCCTTGAATACGTACTTCAGCGGTCGCTTGGGCTGACTGGCCACCGCGCTCTGACTCTGCTCAATGGTGAATCCCTCAGCATCATTTACCAACTGCGCCGCTGCTCCGAAGTCCCAGGTGATGGAAGCAGCGATCTCCGCTGCCTGCTCGATCAGCGTTAGACACTGCGCCAGCTTCGCCTGCTGATTGCGGGCATAAATCTTTTGCTCCCACTCCGCTACATCCTCAGCCTTTAAGCTCATGGTGCGCTTGCCATTGGCGAGCGCCTTATCTTTAGGTGCCCGCAGCCGGGTATAGGTGCTGCCGTTACCAGGGCTGTGCTTCTCCAACGTGACGGCAATCGTCGCCCGATCAACCGGAATGGCATCACGGAGCAGTTTGAGCTGACCGGCGAAGGTCGAGAGCTGCTGTTTCAAAGAAGCCATATTCAAGCAGTGGCCATTTGGTGAACTACTCAAAAACTAATACCAAATGATGAAAGCAGGATATTTGTCCACTAATAGCTTGCGAGCAGAATGGTGAGGTGTCTGGTACGCTTTAGCGTCCTGGCCATCGTCGTCGTCATCGCAAGATAATCCGCTGATGACAGGTTTCAGTACCGTAAGCGCTCCTGGATGCGGTCTTCTGTATTGAACTTGAGCAATAAAGCCGTCGTTCTGCCCTCAGGAGATCGGCCCACAATTTTCCCTTGAGCGCTTGTGAAATGCTCTGACCAAACTTGTTCTCTGGGATTGAAGAGAAAGGAAAAGTCACCTGTTTGCGGATCGAAAGAGCCGAGGTCGCTGCCCTTGAATCGGTTGCAACGCCAACAGGCGTAGGCCAGATTATCAGCGTCGGTTTTGCCCTGATGCTTGAGTGCAATGACATGATCGACCTCATGCGGGTAAAAGCTCAGCGGGCTAGGCAATAGGCAATATTCGCAGGCAAGGCTCGCCCGCTCAATGACACGGCGACGTAGAGCCTCTGAAACATAGGCCATTAACTAAGCCGCCTGTTGTGGTCTACCAAGCGTCCCTGCTTTGAACATGACGATGAGATGTTCAATTTGCTCATACTCAGAGAGTTCTTGCTGCTCCTCTTGGCTGAGGGCGATCGCTTGCTCTTTCTCAATCAAGAACTTGAGCCGCGCCTGCATATCAGCAGTCGGGCGAAAAGCCGCTATCTGCTCAGGCGTGGGCTGGCTAGTGAGGAAATCGAGCACATAGCGATAGACCTGAGCGGGTAGCGCTAGTGGATGTAAGCATCGCCGGAGTAAGTCAGGAAGCTGCTCCTTGACCGGTGAAAGCTGCTCCATCAAGTCATCAGGAATTTCGATTGTTAGCATGGCCATCGGCAGTGTCCTCCGCTGCTTAGTAACTCACAATCTAGCGTAGTGCTCAGCTTCTATGTCTCGCCGTCATAGAGCTACATAGCAAAAAGCCCTCCGTACAGCGTACAGAGGGCTTTTTATTCGTCATTCAGAAGCTGTCTAGAGAATCGTCAGACAATTATGCAGCGATCGAAGGAGCCGTGAGCGCAACCGGTGCAGCTTCACCAGCAGCCAAGTCAAGCGGGAAGTTGTGAGCATTGCGCTCATGCATTACTTCCATACCGAGGTTGGCGCGGTTCAGAACGTCTGCCCAGCTACCAATCACTCGACCCTGTGAATCGATAATCGACTGGTTGAAGTTGAAGCCGTTCAGGTTGAATGCCATCGTGCTGATGCCGAGCGCGGTAAACCAGATGCCGACGACAGGCCATGCACCTAGTAAGAAGTGCAATGAGCGGCTGTTGTTGAATGAAGCGTACTGGAAGATCAAGCGACCGAAGTAGCCGTGCGCTGCAACGATGTTGTAGGTCTCTTCTTCTTGGCCGAATTTGTAACCGTAGTTCTGTGACTCAGTTTCAGTCGTTTCACGAACGAGTGAAGACGTTACCAGTGAGCCGTGCATGGCACTAAAGAGTGCGCCACCGAAGACACCGGCTACTCCCAACATGTGGAAGGGGTGCATCAGAATGTTGTGCTCAGCCTGGAAGACCAACATGAAGTTGAACGTACCAGAGATACCGAGAGGCATCCCGTCAGAGAATGAACCTTGACCCAAGGGATAGATGAGGAAGACTGCGGTAGCAGCTGCTACAGGCGCAGAGTAAGCGACACAGATCCAAGGACGCATCCCGAGGCGGTAGGAAAGCTCCCACTCACGACCCATGTAGCAGAAGATGCCGATGAGGAAGTGGAAAATCACCAGTTGGTAAGGGCCACCGTTGTAGAGCCACTCATCGAGTGAGGCAGCTTCCCAAATCGGGTAGAAGTGAAGGCCGATAGCGTTAGAGGAGGGGACGACAGCACCAGAGATGATGTTGTTGCCGTACATCAGGGAGCCAGCGACAGGCTCCCTGATGCCGTCGATGTCGACAGGAGGAGCAGCGATAAAGGCAATGACGAAGCAGGCAGTCGCAGCGAGTAGCGTTGGAATCATCAGAACGCCGAACCAGCCTACATAGAGGCGGTTTTCGGTGCTTGTGACCCACTGACAGAACTGCTCCCACAAGGAAGCATTTTCGCTTCTTTGAAGAGTGGTAGTTGTAGAAACCATTGAATGATTGCGGGTGAAAGTGAATATGTATATGACGGACGAGGCGTAAAAATGAGCGCTTTTGTCTGTCGGTATGTCACTACCTTAACATATGTAACGGAATATTACAAACGCCTTTACAATTTATTCAATATTTGAATTCTTTGCCCTGCAAGGATTTTCGCCGATGCCCTGCGCTGATTCGTCTGCTTTATGAGAGCGGTAAGGCGGTGAAATGTAACGAAGCTGAATGAGATTACCTAATAGGCCCCAAAGTGGCGGTGCTGCGTTTTGGGTCAATTTAGTTAAAATTCGCTACCTTATGGCCTTTAAGGAAGCCATATCTGCGCGACTACCCTTCAATATCCAGTGCTAACGCCTGCTGGTCTAGCCTTTGGTTCAGGCGCTGCCGTGTTATCAGCGCTGTCAGCGGCAACGGTGCTGACAGCGGTCGCAGTCGATGGCCCCATCCGATCCGTGCGCTCCCCTTCGCGGATGAGCGCGGCGACGGCTAGGGTAACGGTGACTGTCTGCTTCTCTTCTCTTCTAGCTCTGGTCGAAGCGTCCATAGTTTTTGCAGGAGGGCTTCGAGCGAGTCGGTACGTCTGGCAGAAAGGCTGGGTGTTTGTTTGGTGATCGTTCAGACTTTCTTTGACTGCCTGAAAAAAGTTAAACCCAGTGTAACGACGTGTACTCCTGTGTAACACGAGGGTTTGTCAAAAAGTGGTCATTCTGGGTCATTAGAGCAGATTTTATGTCAGCGTCTGAAATAACTGATACGCATGGGCTTCAGGCTGCTGCCATACTTTATGGCGTCATGTGTGGAATTTTCCCGAATAGCCCTTTTGAGGGCGATCTCCTAGCTCTGCTCAGAGATGTCTGTGGGTTAGAACAGGGAAGCGCTTCGACACGACCACCGAAAAAATATCTCAGTGCCGCCGAGTTCTCGCAAGGGATCGCCCCCTTAGAAATGACAAAGCGTGATTCATCGCTTCAGGTGTTCGGTAATCGAATAGCTACCCGACAGCCCAGTGGTCTCAATCTGCCGCTGAGACTGTGCCCGCTGAGGCTTCGTCTTTTCTGCCCGCCGTCGCTCCTCTAGCGCTCTATCGCCAGCCCCCATCAACTCATCCGGGGTGAAGTCCGACTCCTTTGCTAGCCCTAGCGCCACCTGCACCGCCGCCCAAGAGCCAGTAACGTCCTCTTCGACCTGACCTGCCACGAACGCCTGCGAGATTAGCGCAGCGGCCTCAGTAGCGCCTAGCTCGACCAGGTAGTGAACAATGAAGCCGTTCGTCAGCGCCGAGTGCTGCTGATAGTTCGCCAGCGCATCGGTTAGGAACCGAACGCATCGGTCACGCTGGTCTGGGTGTCGCTTGGCAAACAGGTGGATCGCTTCAATGGCCCGGTCGCGGCTGTCAGGATAAGTTTGCGGATGGTTGAAGTAGTCCATCAGCAGATCGAGCGCCTGTGGCCCGACCATCGTCAGCGCAACCGTGACATTCTCAGCTAGGTCAACGTCCTCGTACCTATCTAGTAGCTGAACTAGATAGCTGTCAGCCGCCATATCACCGAGCTGTCCTAGCGCTCTAACCGCGTGTAGAGGTGCATAGAACTTTTTCGGTCGTTTCTTGCTAAATCTGCGCTCTTCTGCTGCCAGGTCAATGAGCGGTGGCACGTCTATCTCAGTAAGGCCATAGTGACCGAGATAGTCGAACCACTGCTCAGGCTCGAACGGCTTTCCTTTGATCGGGCCGCGACTGATGAGCTGATCGACTGGATGCGGATAGTGGCTACGGTTGATCATGATGAGTCTTAACCAGACAGGAGCGCTAGCAGGTTCTTCTACTGTAGGCAAGCGTTGAGTCTTTGATGAAGCGAACGCTCACGAATCAGATCGTCTCCAGTCAACCCAGCGATGAGACGATGGTTCGCCTATTGGTGCATCGCGCTCGTTTGGGCAACCCGGCTCTCCAGCAATTGCGCTCGCTAGTTGAAAGAGCTGTGGGACATCGTTGTCGTTTAGGCCGTAGTGCCCAACGTAGTTGAACCATTCATTGGACTCACCGGCCTGGAGCAGGCCGTGGTCGAGGAGCGCTCTAGACCGATAAGGCACAGTCGTCCTGGTCAATCATGGGCTTGCCGCAAGCGGAGCAGATTCTGTCGTAGAGAACGTTTTTCAAACGTTTCCCAGGCGTCTTTTAGACGTTTTCCAGACGTTTCTCCAACGTTATTTCAACGGTCGAAAGCGTGTAGGCAAATGAGCTGCATCGTTTTGATGAGGAGAAGCTGAGCCGCGCCTGTGAGGAATTCACGGCGAGTCCTCAGCCAATCTCAGCAAGCCCTTAATTGCCCCTTAGAAGGTAGCACAGCACCGACTGGCATTCTTGAATCAATGAAGCCCATCCACTGAACTTCCAAGGAGCCATACCCATGAAAAACCAATTCTTCGCCGCCCTACTATTGACCGCTGCTACTGTGGTGATCGCCCCTTCCGCCAACGCTGCTGAATTGAAAGCCGTAGAGAGCATTCAATCGACTCGCCTAGAGCAGCTCGACAGTCAGAGCAAGTCCATCAAGGACATCCAGGCCGCTCGCCTGGACTTCCTCAGCAACCAGACGAAAGCCGTCGAAAATATCCAAGCGACCCGGCTGGAATTTCTTGATAACCAGAGCAAGTCCATCAAGGACATCCAGTCCGCTCGTTTAGAGCATCTGAGCAATCAGTCCAAGGCCATCGAGGACATCCAATCAACCCGTCTAGCGCACTTGAATAGCCAAAGCAAAGCCGTTGAAGATGTGCAGGCCGAGCGGCTAGCCGGACTCGATGCCCGCTCGAAGTCTAGCCTTCGTTAGGACTCTAGCCGCCTCGATCAGGCTGCTCGCTACGAGCCCTCGCTATTGCCACACGCCCTTGGGCTGAGCCAGGCCGCTCTGACTCAGCCCGAGGGCATGGCCAAGTATGGGCATCCACTGATTCCTTGAGAATTTGCCAGCTTCATTCGCTGGATGCCCTTTTCTCTGCGCTCCAGCCCTGCCGGAAGGGATGGCATTGCTGCGCGTTCGTTGGGTACTCATTTTTCTACTAAAAATCTACCTTTTTTCTACTCGACATCCACTATTTTTCTACTAAATATCTACCTTTTTTTTACTAAATATCTACCTTTTTTTTACTAAATATCTACCAGACATCTACGAGATTTTTCGCGTTGGGTTTTAACCAGACGAATAAGTATCTACCAGACATCTACTATTTTTCTACCCTTCGTATACCAAGCCTCTACTGCCCATATATGCCTCACCTGCTGTGCGACGCGATCCACCCGATTTAGCAGTGAGGTTCGAGCCCTTTCCCCTGGCAAGCTCACCAAGATAACCTCAGTAAGGAGTCACAATTTTTCAATCAGACTTCAATCAGACCTCAATCAAACCGTCACAGTTTTTCAATCAGACTTCAATCAAACCGCTACGATTTATGAGTCATGCGACGGCCCTAATCTAGACGGTCAGGGCTCTAGGTCAGCCACCTGTGTTTTCTAGCCGCGCCGCCGACCAAAAAGACGGTAAGGAAAGATCGCGCGTAGCCTACCGCCTACCGTTTTTTTAGAGAGCACAGAGCGTAAGAAATCTGCCCGACCCTAAGCGGACAATGAGGGTAAATGGCATGAGCGTTTTGCTGATTCGGGCCTACCGTAATCACCCGCTAAAACCGTCGCTATAATGACGAACCCCAAGCCCGATTAGAGCAGCCCCAGAGGTACCGGCTACGCCCACCCCCCCTCATCCCTGTAGGATTCACGAAGCATTCACGGTGTGGGCTGCGCAAGAGTTCAGACAACACTCCCATTATGGGTACCGCCCCACCCCAAACCATAGCCCTGCCTGTGCTATAAAGAAACATCGCACAAAATGGGACAATGCTGAGTTTAGCCAACGTAAGCGCCGCTCAAGCCGAGAACTACTACGAACGCGACGACTACTATACGCGCGGTGATGAAGCACGCGATATAGAAAGTGATATTAAAAGTGATATTAAAATCAAATCGGACAGTCAGTGGGAGGGTGAAGGATCGATCGCTCTGGGTCTGACAGGCGAAGTTGATAAGCGTATATTTCAGCAGCTATTACACGGTCAGTCACCGGCAGGCAAACCGCTTCATTCAAAAGCGATTAAGGCTGATACTCATCGCGCTGCTACCGACTACACACTGAGTGCGCCTAAGAGCGTGTCAATCGCCGCACTAATCCAGAAAGATAAGCGAGTCATTAACGCACACGACGCAGCTGTAAAAACCGCGCTGATGGTGCTAGAAAACCGCTACGCACAGACGCGGATAAGACGCGGCCCCGGCATCCGCGAGAAAGTAAAAACCGGCAATATTATCGCCGCGACATTCCGCCATGAAACGAGCCGCGAACAAGACCCGCAGCTGCATACTCACTGCGTGGTAATCAACGCGACACAACTAGCGAATGGACGCTGGCAAAGCCTGTCGAATGAGGACGTGCTGACCAACCAAAAGCTGCTGGGCGAGATCTATCAAAACGAACTAGCTGTTCAGCTGCGCCAGTGCGGCTACGAAATCGCACCGAAGGGCAACGGCCAGTTTGAATGCCGAGGGTACGACGAACCGCTACTCGACTTATTCAGTACGCGCACGCAGCAGATAGAAGCGTACATCGACCGATGGGAAGCAGCGCTAAAAACAGCGAAAGGCAAACCGCTCCATGCGAAACAGAAAAAGCAGGCGACCTTAGCAACGCGGGTAAGAAAGAAAACGGTACCGCGCGAAGTGCTTCTAGAGGGCTGGCATCGAGCGGTTGAAACAGGCGAGGTGCACCTGCCCGCCATCCCCACCGGAGCGCGAACTAAAATTGCCAGTCAGGCACTGAGCGCCGCTGCCGAAGGGGTGGATCATGCCGCCGAACGAGAGAGCGTCTTTAGAGTAGAAAAAGCAGAACGGTTCGCGCTAGAGCATCACCTGGGCGAGCAGTCATTTGCGGAACTGCAAAGCGCGATGAGCGCCGCTGGCTTAGTGACAGCGAAAGACCGCTACACGACCGCGCAGGCCATCGAACGCGAGCTAGAAACCATCGAGATCATGGAGAGCGGCCAGGGCCAAGCCGCTGCGATCTCAACTTCGATGGACGTGCTGAGGCTCACCCGAGGAGAAACGACGCTAACGACCGGTCAGTTCGAGGCGATTCTAAAGACCGCGACCAGCCGCGAGCAGGTGATGGCGTGGCAGGGCGTCGCCGGAGCCGGTAAAACCTACAGCCTGAAGCTGCTGGCTCAGCTCGCCACCGAGCAAGGCTACACAGTCACCGGCTACGCACCGAGCGCCCAGGCCGCGACCGTACTGAGCGAAGAAGCTCAGATCGAAGGCAATACGGTGGCCCGCCTGCTGCACAGCAAAGACCCCAACACAGCATCAGAAAAGGCAATCTGGATAGTCGATGAAGCGGGCCTATTGAGCGCCAAAGATGCCCATGCGCTGCTCCAGAAAGCCCAGGCCAATCAAGCCCGCGTGATTCTGGTCGGCGACACCCGTCAGCTATCGGCAGTGGAAGCCGGTAACCCATTCAAGTCACTTCAGAGCGCGGGGATGAACACCTGCTATCTGGAAGAATCGCGCAGGCAGAAGACCGATGCCCTCCGCGCCGCCGTGGTCTGCCTCGCAGCGGGCGAGCAGCGCGAAGGACTCGAACAGCTCGATAGAGCGGGAATGGTATATGAGCGGGTATCGAGTGAGGCCCGCCACCAGGCGATCACGCTCGACTACATGAGCCTACCCGTAGAGGCCAGAGAGAAGACGCTGATACTGAGCGGCACTAACGTCGAGCGGCTAGCGCTGACAGCGGAGCTGAGAGCAGCCCTTCAGCGGGAAGGCAGCTTAGGGGCGGATGCGTTTACGCTGCGGTCGCTGCGCTCACAAGACCGGACGGCACCGCAACTGAAGTATGCCTGCGCCTACGAGGTGGGCAATGTGGTGGTGCCAGTGCGGGACTATCCCCGCTATGGGATGGAGCGCCGAGAGCAGTACCGGGTGCAGGCGCGAGACCTGGAGCGCAATCAGCTCACCCTACAGGGGTCAGTCGGCGAGCCGTTTGTGTTCGACCCAGCAGGCTGCGCGAATAAGAGTACCTACGCGGTGCAGGAGATTGCGATCGCCCCCGGTGATCAGCTGCGGTGGACGCGCAATGAAGCCGCACCGGGAGTACGTAACGGTCAGACGGTCACCGTTGAAGCGATGGACGCCAGCGGGACAGTCACCCTGCGAGATGGGAAAGGAGAAACGCTGACCATAGCCCTCACCGGCCAGCAGTATCTGGACTATGCGCTGGTGAGCACGACCTACAGCAGCCAGGGCAAGACCGCTGACCGAGTGCTCGCTGATATTGACAGTACGTTGAGCAAGGAGGGCTTGTATGTAGCTGTGTCCCGCGCTAAATCCAACTTGAAGCTTTACACCGCTGATAAGCCGCAGCTCTACAAGCGAGCGCAGCGCACAGCGGCTAAAGAGAATCCGAGTGACTATCTAACCCTATTCGAGATGGTGAACCCCAATGCCGAGCACAAGAAAGCCGCCGCCGATACCCGAGAAGTACGAAGTGCAAATCAATCCGAACACGTTGGCGATCGCGCTGGAGAGCGCTATGCAGTCGGCTATGCAGCCGATGCAGGCAGAGATGAGCGCCCTGAAGCGGACAGTGAGCGAGCTAGAAGGACAGCAGCGAGCATTAGTCGAAGCGTTCGAGCAGATGCAGCGGAATCACACCGAGCAGCTACAGATGCTAGCGAAGAGCTTGCGTCAGCCGCTAGCCGAAGACAGCAGCAAGTAGAGCTAGCAGGCAAGCGCCGCCGTCGCCGCGAGATCTATCAGCAGTATGCCGAGAAGGTGGGCGGTGGTAAGAGTGTCGAAGACCAGGATCTGAAGATTGCTAGACAGCTCTTGGTAGAGCTAGTGCGCGAGCAGTCGGGGCGCAAGCCACTAACAGATAAAACGTTGCAGCTCGCTGAGCGTGTCATTTCAGAGAGCCCTGCTGCGCGGCAGTTAGAGCAGGCAGAGAGTGCTGCCGCCGCGCAGCAGTACAGCCGCGATGTTATGACTCAGGCGAAGCAGCAGCTTATAGACCAGGCGAAGCAGGCTAGAAGGACACAGCAGCCTAGTCAGGGTGGAGGTATGGAGAGGTGACCATCGAACGGTGCGACCAGTGGCAGAGTATGTAAGGTACTCTGCGTCAGTAAAATATGACAAAGATATAGATGTACTATCCGACGGTTAGGATGTTTGTTAGTACTCTTTCTAGAGCCGCCTGATTTTGAAGGCTGCAACCTACTCATCGCAATGCTTCCAGCCTTATACGGTTTTGGGTTTAAAGAGCTACAGATGATGGATAGAGGACGACTGCTTATCTCGTAGGGATTCAGCCGCTTTAGTGCAGTCCGCCATCTGTAGCTTGTCAAAAGCTAATTCGTATTATGGCCCGATTTCGCAATAGGCGGGGCCGCAGACCAATACATTACGCTGGCCACATATAAAGTGATGAGCGTAAAGACTTTAAACATTATCTCCATGGGTGATTGAAAACGGCTATCTAACAAACGCTGGCAGAAATCGCGGATGGGTTTGAAGGTGCTGAGCAGTCATTCAAGTTTAAAATCTGATCGCAAAGCCTCTTTAGTAGGGGCTCATCGTGGCCAATAACAATAAGCCCTACCTGCTGTTGTCGGACAAACTCCAGCACGATTTGCCAAATCAGCGCCTGGGTATTGGCGTCGAGCATGGCGGTCATTTCGTCGGCGATCAGGTATTGCGTGGCCGGGTTGAGGATGCGGGCGATCGCCACCCGTTGCAATTCACCGCCGCTCAGCTCGTGCGGGTAGCGGTTGAGCCAGCCAGGGTGAATGCCAAAGGCGTCTAGTTGAGCGGAGTCAGGCAAATGGCCTTCCTGCAAAATCTGACGGATGCGCCAGCGCGGATTTACCGTTAGCTCGGGGTTTTGGAAGATAAGCTGCACGGGGCAATATCCTTTGGGAGGGAGCGATCGCCCGTTCACGCTTACCGTCCCTTGGCTCGGTGGCAGATAGCCTGATAGCACCTTACCTAGCGTGGTTTTCCCATAGCCCGAAGGAGCCATCAGCCCGAGGATTTCACCGGGCGCGACCGCTAGGCTTCTGCCTTCGACTACCCAGGGTAACCGTTGATCATAGCGAAACCACAGATTGTCACCCTTCAGCATGAATACACCTCACCCAGCCGTCTTTTAAATTCCTTAGCTTCGGCCTTTGCGCCCGACACAAATCGCTTACCCAGGGGCAGCGATCGCAAAACAAACAGCCTTTGGGCAAATGCTCCGGACTGGGCTGGTTGCCGTGGAGAGGGACGAATTCGTTTTGGGGGAGCGATCGCCAGAGCGCCTGCGTGTAAGGATGACGCAAATTCCCGGTCGAAAAGTCTTTGGCCGCCGCAATTTCTACCGTGGTACCCGCATAAAAGACCGCGACCCGATCCGCAATTTGCAGAGCGGCTTCAATATCGTGCGTAATCAAAATAACGCCGCGCCCTTCGCGGGCCAGCTCCCGCAGATGATTGAGCGTTTCAGTGACAATGTCGGGGTGGAGGCCTGGGGTGGGTTCGTCGGCAATGACGAGTCGGGCTGGGGTGACGACGGCAGTTGAAACGAGTACCCGTCTGGCCATGCCGCCCGAAAGCTGGAAAGGGTAAAGGTCGGGCGTGGCGGCTGGCAAATCGTAGCGGGCAAAGGTCTTAGTCGTGCTCGTTCTAGCGGCTGCTTTCGACTGGCCGGTGAGTTGCGCTACCCGCCGCACCTGCTGACCGACGCTCATCAGCGGATCTAGATAGCCGACTGACTGCGGAATCAGGGCAATGGTTTTACCGCGCAGTGTCCGGCAGCGCTGCGGGGTGAGCGTTTCTCCTTGAAATTTCAGGGTGCCGCTGAGCGCTGCGTTATCTGGCAAAATGCCGAGCAACGCATGGGCTAGGAGACTTTTGCCTGACCCGCTTGCGCCTACTACCGCGACAACTTCGCCAGCCTGCACGTCGAGATCCAAATCGGTAATCACCGCGAGCTGTTTGCGCCGGAGTCCCTGGTCGTATTGAGTGAAGGTCACACTCAGATTGGAGATAGAGAGCATGGCTATTCCTGGCTGGTTTTGGGGTCAAGGAGCGATCGCAAGTTCTCACCTAGCCAATCAAACGCCTTTACCGACAGCAGCAGCAGCAGTCCGGGCATGACCCCCAGCCACCAGTAGCCGGTCGAAAGGTGGCGCATCGACTCCGCTAAGATAATGCCGATTGCAGGCAGATGCGGCGATATGCCAATGCCGATAAAAGACAGCGCCGCCTCGTGGAGAATAGCGTGAGGAAACAACAGAATTAGCCCGACAATGAGCTGTGGCACGATGTGCGGCACCATGTGATGACGAGCAATCCAGAAGGAAGATTTACCTAACCGGCGAGACAAATGTACATAGTCAGCGCTGTTGGTCTGCAATACTTCCGCTCGAATCACACGCGCTAAACTCGTCCAGTGGGTCAGCGCTACAGCAATAATTACGCCTTTGGTACCGCCACCGACGGCAAAGGCGATCAGGATCAACAGGACTAAATGGGGCAGGCTGAAGAAAACGTCGATAATCCAGATAATCACCGCGTCTACCCAGCCGCCAAAGGTACCGGCGGCCAGCCCGAGTCCAGTGCCAATCAAGGCGCTGACGCTGGCGGCGAGGAGTCCGATTCGGAGACTTAGGGAGAGACCGTGGAGCGATCGCCTCAGCATATCCCTCCCCAGCCAGTCGGTGCCAAAAGGATGCCCCCACGCGGGCGGCTGATTGCGCTGTGTGAGAACGGTTGTTAGCCCAGACTCTCCTAAGAACCAGGGGCTCAAGATGATTGCTAGTAGAAAGAGTGTTCCTAGCGTGATCGCTGCCAAAGTTTGCTGTCGTCTGCTGTTCTGTTGGCGATTCTGACGGGATAGATCGGGCGTATTTGCAGTGAGCGTCATCCGTTTACCTGACCTCCCAAGCGGATGCGCGGATCGATGATCGGATAGGCCAGATCCGCCAGGGTATTGCCGGTGTAGACAAACAGCGCGCTAAAGAACACAATACCGACCAGTAAAGGAATGTCGCTGCGCAGCGCCGCCTGTACGGTTGCTTCACCCAGTCCCGGATAGGCAAACACCTGTTCTACGAGTACCGAACCGCCAAAGAGTTCACTCAGCGAAGCAAACTGTAGGGTAATCGCCGGGAGCAGAATATTGCGAAAGCCGTGATAGCGCACAACGTTCCATAAGCTTTCTCCCTGGGCTAGGGCAAACAACACATAGTCGCTATGCAGCACCTCGATCAGTTTTTGCCGGGTGTGCAAAGTAATATTGGCAATGCCGATGATACTTAGGGCCAGCGCGGGCAACAGCAAATGGTGAAGATGCTGCCAGAAGGTGACATTCTGCGACAGCACACCGGGCGGGGCGGCGCAGCAAATCGGGGCAATTTTCCAAGAGACGGCAAACACAATCAGCAACAGCAGCGCTACCCAGAAGGTCGGCGAAGAGGCCAGGGTGTAGGCATACAGACGAATCAACCGATCTACCCAGCTTCCAGCCAGTGCCCCGGCTAGGATGCCCAGGGTTAAGCCCAGCAGGCCGGAGAGGAGCCAGGCGATCGCCAGCATTTGCAAAGACGCCTGAAACCGCGAAGCAATCACCTCACTCACCGGCTGATTGAACACCAGCGAAGTTCCCAAGTTGCCCTGCAAAAGCTGCCCTAACCAGTCAAGAAACCGGCTCCACATCGGCTGGTCGAGTCCCCAGCGCTCGGCAATTAACGCCTGCTGATCGGCGCTAATTTGCATCATATCTGCGCCGATGTATGCCTGCACCGGATCAATCGGCGAAAAACTCAGCAGCACAAAGGTAAAAACGGCGACTGCCATCAGCAACAGTCCTAACCGCAACAGCTTTTGCGCCGCAAATACTGCCAGTGTCCCTATTCGCATGTCCACTTCCAGTCAGCGATATTTGCCGTAATTGGCCAGCCGTGACCGTGGGGCTCTACCTGTGACTGGCCAATATCCAGGCACTCATCAACAAAATAGGTGTGGTCAAGATTCACTAGCCAGGCCCAGGCCGCATCTCCTTTGGTCGTCATCCCCTGGTCACCATCCCACTGCGCCGCCTTCCAGTACGTGATGGCCTCCGCCTCCGAAGGTGCGCCCATCGCCAAATCCAGCGTGCTGTCAACAGCCTGGTCAGCGTAGTAGCCCGCATTGTTATAGTCCCCCTGCGCCGACTGAGAGTGATACAGGTTGTACATTTCTGTTTGGTCGTGACTGCCCCAGCCAAACACCACCACATTGCTGTGCATCAGCGGCTCAATGTCGTCCCAGCTTTTGCCTTCCACATTCGCCTGAATTCCAATCGGCTTGAGCATTTCAGCGGTAGCCAGCGCCAGCGCCTGCCGAATGCTGTCGTCAGCCTTGTAAAGAATCGTGAATTCAGCCTTTAGTCCGTCTTTTTCAACAATGCCATCCCCATCGCTGTCGGCCCAGCCGCCCTCAGCCAAAATCTCTTCAGCCTTTTGTGGCTGAGCGTCTTCAATGTTGGCTTTAGTCTCTTCCCAGGCCAGACCGCTCACCGGGCCATAGGCGGGTGACCCATAGCCTTCTAAAATGCCATCGACCAGCGCCTGCCGATCAATTGAATAGTTCACGGCCTGCCGAATCGCTAGGTCAGCCGTCACATCGTTACCAACTGGGTCACCATCGGGCGTTTTCTTGCTATTTGCGGGCAGGTAGGGAAACAGTAGTCCCCGGTTATCTACGCTGACCACGTCGCGAAGATTCATCCCTTCTATCGTCTGCACTGCTAGCGACTGCGGCACAGCGGCGATCTGCACTTGCCCAGCTTTCGCCGCTGCAAACGCGCTATCTTCTTCTACAAACAAAAACACCAGCCGCTGAATGCCGGGAGCCTCGCCATAGTAGTCAGGATTCGCTTCTACGATCAGCTGCTGGCCTTCGTCCCACTGCACCAGCTTGTAAGGGCCAGAGCCAACCGGATTGCGGGCGTAGTCTTCTCCATGTGCGTGTTCGGGGACAATTCCCAGGGTGATTAGACGATTGACAAAGGTGCTCTGAGGCTGCTTTAGCTTTAGCTCTACGGTGGTATCGTCTACAGCCGTCGCCTCTTCTAGCTGCGTCACATCGGTGAGCCCACCGCTCTCGGCGGCTTTGTTGAAGGTGTAGGCAACATCCGCCGCAGTCAGTGGCTCCCCGTCAGAAAAAATAGCGTCTTCGCGGATAGTGACTGTCCAGGTTTTACCGTCTTCGCTCACGGTGTAATCTGTTGCTAGGTCGTTGACAATGTTGAGACCCTCGTCACGCTTTAGCAGGGTACTTTGAAACAGTGGGGCTCCGTATCGACCCCAGCCCAGGGTCGGGTCGTAGCCTTCTTCGCTTTCTCCGCCGATAGCCAACACAATTTGTTCAGCGGATCCAGATTGGGCAGAATCAGCCGTGTTCTCTGCGGTGTTGGTCTCTGTGGGTGCGCAGCTTGCGATCGCCCAGCTGGTTAGCAAAACGCCCAGTCCTTCAAGCAGACGTTTCCGTTTAAGTATTTGCATGTGAAGTAGTCAGAGCCTGTAAGTCAAATAGCACTGAAGCTCACCGTACCGTCTTCAACAGACTGAAACAATCCGGGGGGAGGGGATGTAAGGGCAGAACTGAAGCTTTCTAGACAGACAGCCGACAGTCTACCCACCGTTTTGCTCGCTGAATTGCCAGCTTTTGAGAAGCGGCATAGGGGACAGCTACAACGCTACTTTCAGCGTTATTAGCCCAGGCTGCATAGACAATTTGCCCGTCCTCTTCGCTTCGATCTAGCTCAATTTTCCATCCCCGATATTCAAACGAAAGCACAATTTTGGGGAAATCCGGTTGAGACATAAACATGGAAAAATTCTCAAAAACGACAAGTGGCTCTGTCTCGCGCTAGGCCAGCCGCACCAGACAAAGCCAGAAGAGATATAAACCTTATGCTGCCGCCAAATTCTGCGCGGCAAAGTCCCAGTTCACCAGCTCACTCAAGAAGGTAAAAATATACTCAGGGCGCTGGTTTTGATAGTCCAGGTAATAGGCGTGCTCCCAAACATCCATTGTCAGCAAGGGAATCTGATTGCTGGTTAAAGGATTCACGGCGTTGAGAGTTTTAGTCACTTTCAAGGTGCCGCTCTCCAAGACCAACCAGGCCCAGCCGCTGCCAAATTGAGTGGCCCCGGCTGATTTAAACGCCTCAGCAAACTGGCCATAGCTACCAAAGTCGGTGTCAATCTTTTTTGCCAGTTCTCCCGACGGCTTGCCGCCGCCGTCAGGCTTCATACTCTCCCAGTAAAAGGTATGATTCCACGCTTGAGCGGCGTTGTTGAACAGGCCGGATTGCTCAGGCTTATCGGCAACGGATGTAATCACCACTTCCATAGGCTGACTGTCGAAATCCGTTCCCTTTACCGCCGCGTTGAACTTTTTGACATAGCCAGCATGATGCTTATCGTGATGAAACTTCAGGGTGTTTTTGGAGATGTGGGGCTCCAGCGCGGTGTAGTCATAAGGCAAATCGGGAAGTTCGTAAGCCATCGATTGTAAATATTCTCTCAATTAATGCGAGCAGACGTCGCAGCTTTGCTTGCTGAGGATATCTCACCGGTAGATCCTGTTGCGATGCGCCCTGGGGGGATAGGATAAATCCATAGTGGCGTGAATATCTCAATCATCTGGACAAGCCTCAAGCTGCTCGTGCAATGCTGTACTTGGTAAGGCTGGGACGATACGATCGCTCTCATCCCAAAATTGTCTCGGCTGGTGGGAAGAACAACTTTTCAATCTTCACGCTTTAAGACGCGATCCGGATGCGGTAGTGCTCAAATAAAAGTATGGCGCTGAAGCCGTCGACCAACTTTGAAGAGCAGTGTCTCGCGATACAACGAACTGGCTACACGGTTTAGACTTTGGTTTTTTTGAGTCAGATTGTCTACTCATTCACGGCAGCACCCTCGGCTGTGATGGTGAACTCGCCCCAACTACCCCGCCGCTCACCCTGCTGGATCGGCTGTTGTGCTCCGATGCCAGCTACACGCTCTACAATCCCAATACAGGCACCGTTCAGTTTCAGCAGGTGGCCTATCGCGAATCAGTTAACTCGGTTTCAGTCTCTCGGGACAAAGAATTCGCACAATGCACACAGGCTCATACCCCTTGTAAAATCCTAGGATCTCCCCATTCCGACCAGCAATATCGGCGCTGGTCGGCTTTTTGGATTTGGCTTGGCCCGATCAGCGGGCTGCTGCTACTAACAGTTACTGGACTGCTTAACCGGCAGGCTTGGGGTGGTTTGACGGCAGTCTTGTACGGTGGCCCCATTTGGGCGATCATTCACCTAATTGCGCCGCTGGCATTGCTCATACTCAATAGCCAACGCCGCCGTCAAGGGCAGTCGGTTAGCCGCCGCGTTCGGTTGGGCCTGCTGTACTACATCAGTGCGCCAATTGTTTTACTATTGATTTCGGTTCAAGTTCAGGGATTGTCGCAAACGGTTGCGGTTTTTGTCGGTCTCTTTCACGAAATTCGCTTTCAACTCAATCGGCTGATGTCTTAGTCTGACTTGGTAAACTGACAAAGAACAATGGCCCGTTGGTTGATGAAGGGTAGATGCTACAGCTCTGCTCATTCATGTAGAGACGGCCCAATCTTACTGCCAATCGCAGTCACAAATTCTGGTTTAGACGGCAATCACGATTATCGACAACCGCTACGGTCATCAGTTCACCGCCCGCCGTCAAAAAATAATGCCCTTGGAAAAACAGCTCAAAAAACGACGGTTTCCGCTGATTCAAACAAGGTAAATTATCAACGCTAGCGGTGTGTTGCTACGGGTATCGGCTTATTTGTGCTGACTCTAATGACAGGCAGCTAGCCCTACTCGATACTACATGCCAGTCAGCCCTAAAAAGTGAAGAAATCCCTGCCCTGAAAAGACTTCCACTAAAGCTGCCGACACAAAGCCAATCATGGCCAAGCGCCCGTTCCAAACCTCAGCGCTGGGCACAAAGCCGAACTTAAAGCCCGTAGCAGTTTCAGCATAAGGCTTGTTCACGTCTGGAGTTGCAGTTGTTTTATTTGTCATGGATTGACTTGTCCAAAAAAGGTTACAAAACTTAAGTTAATAAAGGTTTACAAAATCAGTCTCTACCTAAAGGCATAGATCAAAAGGAATAGTGCTCATGGATCTCGGCTACGCAACTGTCCTCGCAATAACCGGGCTCCATTCTGGTATTAGCCGTCGCTATCAGTTTTCTATGAACTGGCTGTTAGATTCCTTCAACTACGAGTTTATAGCGGTGTGCGTCAGGCGCTGATGGTGGGCGTCCTGATTATGGGCACCTAAATTTTCTCAATCTGCCTTTGCTCACCAAAGCCTTTATCTCTGGAATGCAGCGATTCCAAATTCCAGACTACGCACACTCAAAAACCTTGATTTCCCGTTCGGAGCAGATCATAGTCGAGCTTAAAACCCTTTGACTTCGTTCCACATGGCCGGAAAATTATGTCTGTAAGTTGGAATTGCTGTCTGGAATGTTTAGCACCTTTTTACTTGCTCTCTGTTGGCTTTGTTGTTCAGCCTTATGCAGGAGATTTTGACACGCAATCATAAAAAAACAATCAAAAGCGCAATCGTTCATCTGTAAAGCTTACCTGTCACATACAACAGCAACCGGCACGATAAAAAGCACTCACGCTGATGCCCCCCCTGCGGATGTTGCCTTTAAAAATAGTCTGCTATGCTCCGGTGACACAAAGCATGAGCACCTGTATGACCGCCGAAGAACTTTTGCAACAATATCAATCCGGCGAGCGAGATTTTCGTGGCATTAAGCTCAAGGGTGTTTTCTTACGCGACCAGTGCCTGCGCGACATTGACCTGAGCTGCGCTGATCTCAGAGGTGCTTCGCTCATGGGTGTTGACCTCAGGAGTGCCAACTTGAGACGGGCTGACTTCACCGGAGCCTTTTTAATCTTGGCGCAGTTGAACCAGGCTGATCTCACCCAGGCTAATTTGACGAATGCCTTTTTGACATTAGCCAATCTACAGCAGTGCTGCCTCGCGCAGGCTAATTTGACGAATGCCAATCTTACTAGAGCTAACCTGTCAAGCGTAAGAGGACTTTCTGAGAGGCTTCTTAAACCGTCAAAAAGATTTTTTGCTGGCGAAAAGATCTCCCAATTGTTAGTTGAGAGGTCTTCTGTCAAAAATATTGCCTGAGGGCGCATTTAACTTCTCAGTCAGACGTTAAAAATAGACCGCTGCACCCCATCGGAACAAACTGCGCAGGTACAGCCTAGTGCATCGTCAAAGCTTAATTTGAGGATAAATGGAGAGCGAAAAAAGTGAGAGAGAGCCCGGAAACTCGTTGATCAGCGCCTGAGATCAGCCTCCTGCCAGCCCTGCTCTAGCTTTCGCCTTGATAGTATATTTGCTCTTTGCCATATTTTGCTGAGGCAGAGTAGGTTGGATACTCTGCTTCAGCAAGATGTTGTGCTGTTTAGCAAAACTCGCTGTCAGATAGTATATTTGACCTTCCAGAAACCTATACCTTTTGAGACATGAGGAAATCGTGTCTCAAATGATGTCTCAGAAAGGCTTTCTCAAAACGTCTAAGATATAGTGAGACGTTTGAGGAGCGATTATGTCGGTGGTTGGCTATGCGCGGGTGAGTTCGGTTGGTCAGAGTTTGGATGTGCAGCTTGATAAGCTGAAGGACTGCGACAAAATATTTCAGGAGAAGATGACAGGCACCTCTGATAAGCGGCCTCGGCTGAGGGCTTGTCTTGAGTACGTGAGGGAAGGAGATACGCTGGTGGTGAGCCGTCTGGATCGACTGGCTCGCTCTACGCTGCATCTTTGTCAGGTGGCTGACCAGTTGCAGGCGAAGTGTGTGAGTCTGAGGGTGATTGACCAAAGTATTGATACGGGTGATGCGACTGGGCGGTTGCTGTTTAATATGCTGGGTGCGATCGCGCAGTTTGAAACTGAAATTCGTGCTGAGCGACAGATGGACGGTATCCGAAACGCGAAAGCTCGTGGTGTCCATTTAGGGAGGCAAAAGAATTTGACAGAGCGGCAGTGCTTAGAACTGCGCCAGCAACGAAAGCAAGGTGCAATGATTAAAACGTTAATGGAAGAGTATAGGCTCTCGAAAGCTAGCGTATATCGTTATCTGGATGGTGTGAAGGTTCTCGGGTGATATATACATCAGGTTAGTTGTAGGGGTACGAGGAGCATTGGTACAGAAAGGATCGCTAAGCCGTCTAGTTTAGTGGACAATAAATCTGGAAGCCCTATTCTATATAGCCTATAGCAGACCTGAAAAGTATAGGCAGACCTTCCAGCCTATTAGCTGCACTTATCCCCTTGAATAGGCGGATCAGTGACGCGGGACTAAGCTTGGACTACTTTTTCTGAATAGCTGTGTCAAGGAAATTCTCTGGCGAGAAATCTACGGCTCTAACCCTTGTGCTGCCGTTGACTGGTTGCCCATCGCGCAGCTACTCAGATAATACAAATGAACTAAATGGCCCCATTTCCCAGCTTCGCTGTGCGATTCGTTTAGCTGGAAAGTTAGTCCGCCTTCGGACTAGCGTGCAGCTAGCGTGGTTCCCATGAACCTAGACAACTCAGAGGTTGAATCAGTACCTCCCTGGACTATACATCCACGGGAGAAGTCTG
>JBBQAC010000243.1:0-6552 GCA_038315915.1 Phormidesmidales cyanobacterium | reverse complement strand
TATCCGCTTTCGGCCCAAGCCGGTCAAACCCTGACCGTCGAGCAGTTAGAAGAAGGCGTGTTGCTCAGCGTGCTAGGGCCAGATGGCTCGCCGATTAACCAACAGGCTGACAGGGTAGTACGGTGGGAAGGCGTGCTCGAAGAAGACGGCGACTATAAGATACAGCTCAGTCCGGTACGCGGCGTCAACAGCAGTGACTATCGGTTAGATGTGACGTTGACTGATCCGGTGCCTGAACCCACCGAGCCCCCCGTAACCGAGCCGCCTGTAGACCCCGCCCCACCTGCTCGGCCAGAAATACGCTCTCAGCGCGTCTCTTTCCCCAGTGGGTCAGACGGCATACTGCTAGCCAATGGCGTGGGGCCAGGGCAAATTCGTCGCTACATAGTGAATGCTCAAGAGGGGCAAATTATGACGGTGCAGATCACCGGATCTTCGCCGGGGCAGGCGGTGTTTGACGTGCTGCTGCCCGGCGGTGAAATGGTGCCCGATGCCAGCGGCATCGTTTACTGGGAAGGCTTTTTGCCGGCTGGAGGCGACTATGCAGTTGACGTGAGCGCCGATCAGCAAGCAGAATTTACCCTGGAGATCAGAGCCAGTGCGCAGGTGCCCTCTAACTGAGGTCAGGCTAAGGTCAGGCCAAGGTCAGGCCAACTAGGGGATCGGGTTTTTCAGAAGGCAGGCGAATTTGGCGGCGTTATTGATCACAGGGACAGATACCGGCAGCGGTAAAACGGTGCTGACGGCGGCGCTAATTGCTTACTGGCAGCGCTATTGCTGGGCTCATCGGCTGGGGGTGTGCAAGCCGGTGCAGTCGGGTCTGGGCGATCGCGAATTTTACAGCAGCCTGTTCGATCTCGATCAAACGCCCGAACAGCTCAATCCGCTGTGGTACCCAACGCCGGTAGCGCCGCCGCTAGCCGCTGCGCTAGAAGGAAAACGGGTAGATGTCGCCAAAGCCTGGCAGGTATTTTCTCAGCTCGAAGCTGAGCGAGACTGGGTGCTGGTAGAAGGGGCGGGCGGATTGGGTTCTCCGGTAGCCGAGTCGCTGACGGTGGCGGATATGGCCAATCAGTGGCGGTTGCCAGCGGTGCTGGTAGTGCCGGTGAGACTGGGGGCGATCGCGGCGGCAGTTGCCAACGCGGCCCTTGCCGAACAAAAAAAAGTGAAGCTGCTCGGTATCGTGCTGAACTGTACGCACCCGCGCACTCAAGGTCAAATAGAAAGCTGGACGCCCATTGAGATGATCGAATCGCTGACGCGGATACCAATACTGGGGATAATGCCTTACTTGAAGCAGATCAAAGATCTTGATGCACTGGCCGATGCCGCCGCTCAGCTAGATTTGGAGCGGCTGATGCCAAAACCTTTCTGGGCATAGCTTGAAGCCAGTTGCTCAGTTGTGACTATCGAACCGGCGATTGAGTAGGTGCTGTTTTGGTCAGGCTGAGTGAAATCTGGCAAGATAGAGAAACTGCTGAAGAGGATTTATGCAGACCCTGTCTCGCCCGTCAAACCCCGATCCAACTCCCGATTCAAACCTGAGCTTTTCGCCCTTACGCCCCGACATTCGGGCGCTGCAAGATGAGCTTGTGAGCTGGCGGCGATCGCTGCATCAGCGGCCAGAGCTGGGCTTTCAGGAGAAGATTACGGCTCAGTTTATTGGCGATCGCCTGCAAGAGTGGGGAATCGAGCATGAGCGCGGGGTGGCGCAGACGGGTCTGCTGGCGGTGATTGAGGGCGAGGGCAGCAGCGGCTCCGAGCAACATGCGCCAGTTTTGGCGATTCGGGCCGATATGGACGGGCTGCCGGTGCAAGAGCTGAATGAAGTGCCTTATCGCTCGCTCCACGCTGGTAAAATGCACGCCTGTGGTCACGATGGACATGTGGCGATTGCGCTGGGAACCGCAAAGTATTTGAATGAGCATCGCGATCGCTTTGCAGGCACAGTCAAAATCATCTTTCAGCCCGCTGAAGAAGGCCCAGGCGGTGCTCAGCCCATGATCGATGCGGGCGTCCTCACCAATCCTGAGGTAGATGCGATGGTCGGTCTACACCTGTGGAATAACTTGCCGCTAGGAACCCTGGGTGTGCGCAGCGGGCCGATGATGGCCGCGACCGAGTTCTTTCACTGTACCCTTCAAGGCCGGGGCGGGCATGGGGCGATTCCTCAGCAAACGGTGGACGCCGTGGTGGTAGGGGCTCAAGTCGTGAATGCGCTGCAAACCATTGTGGCCCGCAACGTCGATCCGCTGAAGTCGGCAGTTGTGACGGTCGGTGAATTCAGGGCAGGAACAGCGGTGAATGTGATTGCTGACAGTGCCTTTCTGAGTGGAACCGTGCGCTATTTTGATCCGGACTATGGTGAACTGCTGCCCCGGCGGATTGAGCAGGTAATCGCGGGGGTGTGCGCGGCTCACGGTGCGACCTATGAGCTGGACTATCAACGGCTGTATCCGCCGGTTATCAACGATCAGGCGATCGCCGATCTGGTTCGCTCCGTGGCGCTATCAGTAGTTGAGACACCGGTCGGTGTTGTTCCTGATTGTCAAACGATGGGCGGTGAGGATGTCTCTTTCTTTTTACAGTCTGTCCCGGGCTGCTATTTCTTTTTGGGTTCAGCTAATGCCGCCAAAGGGTTAGACTATCCGCACCACCACCCCCGTTTTGATTTTGATGAAACGGTGCTGGGCGTCGGTGTAGAAACCTTTGTTCGAGTGGTTGAGAAATTCTGTCGGGTCGCTCCTTAATTTCTGCTAAATAATGGATATGAGTTCTAGTTCGGTTGACGATTTGGCTCTGGATGCGGCTATCCGCATAGAAGTCCTGGAAGCGATCGCCAGCGAGATCAGTGAATACGCTTTCCCAGAAGTCGCCAGCAAAATTCAAAACGATATTCAATCTCGCCTTGCGGCCAAAGGCTACCAGGATGTAAAAAGCGGCACTCAACTTGCTGAAACCCTCACCGCACAGCTCCAAACTCTCAGCGGCGACCCGCATCTCAAGGTTTATTTCAGTCCGGCGGTGCTACCCCACCTCACTCCCCAGTCTGAAATCCTGCCGGAGGAGCTGGCCCAGCAGCGACGGCTAAGCGAACTGCGCAATTTCGACTTTAACCGGGTTGAGCGACTGCGGGGCAATATCGGCTATTTGGAGCTGTTTAGCTTTGAGCCGCCTGAATTTGCGGGTGAGGCGGCAGCAGCAGCTATGCAGTTTTTGGCTCATACCAGCGCCTTGATTATTGATCTGCGCCGCAATCGTGGCGGATCTGCCAGTATGGTGGCGCTTCTGACCAGCTATTTACTACCGGCTTACCCGGCGGTACATCTGACCGATTTGTACTGGCCCAAAGCGAACCGCACTCAGCAGTCCTGGACGCTGCCCTACGTGTCCGGACCGCGCTATCTTGACCGACCAGTGTATGTGCTGGCAGGCCCAGAAACGTTCTCAGCGGCGGAGGAATTTGCCTACAACTTAAAGCATTTCAAGCGAGCGGTTGTGGTCGGCGAAACCACCGCAGGCGGCGCTAATCCGGGGGCAGGATTTCGCCTGCATGACCACTTTTGGATGTTCATCCCCACCGGGCGGGCGATCAGTCAGGCAACTGGCGAGAATTGGGAAGGATGCGGCGTACTGCCAGACTTTAAAATACCGGCAGAACTGTCTTTAAAGGCAGCGCAGCTATTAGCCTTCAAAAAACTCTTGCGCGATGATGGGGAAGAGCCTACTAATAGGCCGCTTGCGCCCACTCTCCGGCGCGAACTAGAAGACTCGTTAACCCTGGTAGAAGCTGAGCTAGATCGAATGCAGCAGGCGCTGATCAGCGATATGGGGAAGATTCGCTAAGCGGGCTCTGCTCAGAACCGATAATCGCCTATGCTGGAAGTCCTCAAACGCTCGTTCGCTCAGCGAATCATTTGAAAAGGCAGGCTCCATGACTTTGCGCTCCGTGACTCCACCGCTGACTAGATACATCACCGCTGTGTGCTTAGGCGCAGCCGTGCTGACGTTTGCCAGTTGTCAGAGCGTTTTCGCTCAGCCGGAAGAGACTGCTGTTGAGCAGCAGGCAGACTTGCAGAACGCGATCGCCCCGCCTGCTTTACCTGTACCCGCCCCTGCGCCTTTCTCACCGGTGGCATCGGGCATTGTCGATCTGGCGGCTGGCGCTGACACCATTGCAGGTATTGGCCATTTGCGCCCCCAGGAGAGGGATGAGTCCTCAGCAGAGGGGGCGAGCTGGTTGCAGTCGGTGATTTTGCCGCTGTATGTTTCCCCTGGTGGCGAGCACTGGGGCTGGATTTACCGGGGGTGGCTGATTCCTCAAGGGCAGGAGGCGCTGGCCATTGGCCGCGATGCTGGTTTTGCGATGGTTCGAACTGACGACCTGTTCACTTTTCCAGTGCTAGAAGTGCGCGATGACGGTTGGATACAGGTGCAATACACCTCAGTCGGCAGCGCCTGGGTACATAGCTCGCAGTTGGCAATGGGGGCACCGCTAGTCGTAGAGCGCTGGGAAGATCGATTGCAGGCCCAGGACGCGGTTTATTTTTTGCAGAGTAGTAAGGCTCAGGCATTGCGATCGCAGCCCGAAATCGCGACCAATATGCTCAGCCTGGTCGCAGCCGATAGCCTGATAGAGCCGCTGAGCTTTGAAGGCGACTGGATGCAGGTCAGGGTGACGCGGCCCACGGCGAACTGTCGTCCGCTCACCGGGGCCACCGTTACAGAAGGCTGGATGCGCTGGCGCAGCCCCGAAAAAGAGTCTTTGGTGTGGTTCCGGCCCGGTTCTCGCTGCGCGGCAGAGCGCTAGGCGAGAAATGGAGATGGCTCATTTCAAGTCGGGCTTTTGCCGTACAATCACTTAAGCGAAAGGCGTTGAATTGGAGCTTTAATTGGACGTCTTTGGCGCTTTTTATGGAAAGTTTTTAGGCGTTTCTTCTTATGTCGCTTGGCTATGTTGCTCTCGTTCTCCATGCTCACCTGCCCTTCGTTCGCCACCCCGAAAGCGACTTTGTCTTAGAAGAAGAATGGCTGTTTGAGGCGATTACCGAAACCTACGTACCCCTCTTAACCATGTTTGAGGGGCTTAAGCGGGATGGAATTGACTTCAAAATGACCATGAGTATGACGCCGCCGCTGGTGTCTATGCTGCGCGACCCGCTGCTGCAAGAACGCTACGACCTGCATCTCACCCAGTTAGAAGAACTGCTGGAGCTGGAGATAGCGCGCAATGAGCACAACGGCCACGTCAAGTACTTAGCTGAGTACTACTCTAAAGAATTCGCGCATGTGCGCACCGTTTGGGAGCACTACGGCGGCGATATCACCAAGGGATTTAGAGAATATCTGGAGAGCGGCAACCTCGACATTATGACTTGCGGGGCCACCCACGGCTATTTGCCGCTAATGAAGATGTACCCCGAGGCGGTGTGGGCCCAAATTGAGGTGGCCTGCCAGAGCCATGAGGATAACTTTGGTCGTCGGCCAACAGGCATTTGGCTACCGGAATGTGCCTATTACGAAGGGCTTGAGCGGATGCTCGCGGATGCTGGCCTGCGGTATTTTTTGACTGATGGTCACGGCATTTTGTACGCTCGTCCGCGCCCGCGCTACGGCGCTTACGCCCCGATTTATACAGAGACTGGGGTAGCCGCATTTGGCCGTGACCACGAGTCTTCTCAACAGGTGTGGTCTTCTAAGGTGGGCTATCCGGGTGCGCCTGAGTACCGGGAGTTCTATCGCGACCTGGGCTGGGATGCTGACTACGAGTACATTAAGCCTTACGTCATGCCCAACGGCCAGCGCAAGAACGTAGGGATTAAGTACCACAAAATTACCGGTAAAGGTTTGGGCCTGTCGGACAAATCCTGGTATGACCCTTACTGGGCCAGGGAAAAGGCCGCTGAGCACGCGGGCAACTTTATGCAGAACCGTCAGCATCAGGTGGGAAGCTTGAACAACCTGATGCAGCGTAAGCCAATTGTCGTATCGCCTTACGACGCGGAGCTGTACGGTCACTGGTGGTATGAGGGGCCGTGGTTCTTAGACTACTTTTTCCGTAAGAGCTGGTACGACCAGGATACTTACGAGATGACTCACCTGGCCGACTATCTGCGCACCAATCCGACCCAGCAGGTGGCCCGACCTTCGCAGTCAAGCTGGGGCTATAAAGGCTTTCACGAGTACTGGCTGAATGAAAAAAATGCTTGGATTTATCCGCATTTGCACAAGGCGGCGGAGCGGATGATCGACCTGGCCAGGCGTGAACCCGCTGATGAGCTACAGTGGCGAGCGCTCAATCAAGCGGCGCGTGAGCTGCTGCTGGCACAGGCATCTGACTGGGCCTTTATTATGCGTACCGGGACGATGGTGCCCTACGCGGTACGGCGAACCCGATCACATCTGATGCGTTTTAACAAGCTGTGGGAAGACATTCGCGCTGAGCAAATCGATGCTGGCTGGCTGGAAAAAGTAGAAGCGATTGACAATATTTTCCCCAATGTGAATTACCGGGCTTACCGGCCTCTGTAAGGCACTCTGTAGAAATGCTGG
>JBBQAC010000136.1:0-12099 GCA_038315915.1 Phormidesmidales cyanobacterium | reverse complement strand
TTGCCCATCAACTGCGGTATCTCAGTCCAGCAAGCTTGCGCTCATTGATGCAGCGTAATAGCCTCATCAACGCATTCGATTATGCTGAGCTGCGCCCTAAGCAGCTTATCTATCCGTAGCTTCTCAAAGACAAAACCGTATAACGTTTTTGATCCACTTTAAGTTGTCGCAGTTCATCAATATTACCTAAACTCAAATATATTGTGCAACAGCCTTGGAAAGCTATGGTCGATTGATAGTGACAATCTGCCCGCTAGATTTTACGCTTACGGACTGAATAAAAGTATCACTGCAAGTTGAAAACACACTATTTGCAAAGCTTGAAGCTGTTTGGTCAATCTCTTGTTTTGTTAGACTTTCAGTAAAAGCCATGTTCATAGTCTTACTATTCTTGTTGAGAGTTACTGTGGCCACTGGAGACATAACTGCATTGAAGTTTTTAATACATGTTTTCGAGCTTTCTTTTCCAGAACCACTTTCGCTATTTTCCGATAAACCAGAAGAAGACGAAGTTTCTATTTCTTCATAAAAACCAAAAGGGGCTGTCGCCCAGGCAAACACAAAGAACGTCAAAAGAACTCTATACAATCTAGGAGAAGCATATAAAGGCAGATCTGGTCTACTCTTAAAGCCTGACACGTACCATTTCCAAGTATTCTTTAGAATTAAAGATACGTTGCCTTTTAACCAAGTAAAAGTATTATTATCAGAAGCAGACTGAGAGTCTGTGGACTTAGTGCCTTTCGATGAACTAATGGGCTGTATTGGAAGGCTTTTACTTCCATACTCAGTTGAAGCCCTGACACTGCTATTTCCATCTAATTTTTCTGCCTGGGAAATATTTGTGTTTCTACCAATTGGAAAAATGTTGTCTTTTACAGAACTCTGGCTTGTTTTTGGAATTGACGTTTCTTGCGACCAGGCTGGAAGCTTTTCTCCTTTTTGTCTTCCAAATATTTTTAAGCTTTCTATGAAGCCAATATTCAGCTTGGTGACTCCACGAGTTAAAAACTTAGTAAATTCTTCCTTATCGGGAATCTGATCAGCCTCAAGGATAATCTTTAGGCAAGCTCCCTCAACAGCGGCTTTTACAGTTACGCCCCTAGCTTGAAGTGAGCGGTTAATCAAAGCGGTAATCGCACTTGAATCACCTTGCTTAGCCATCTGTAAACACCTTTGCTGATTCGAACCTCCTGTATTCCCGCTTTGCTCTCTGTTGATATGGTCTCTATATGCGGGTTTACTATCACTAATAGTCTGTGCTTGGACGGGAGATACCTGGTCTTTCGCAAAGAGAACTGCCAAAATGTTCTGCCAGCTCTTCTTATCCGTTACAGCGAGAAATTTCCGACCATCTTCTAACTCACACGAGAAACAAATGTCAGTTTTGTTACCACCTGACAGAACGCCAGCTAGGCCGCCTACTGCTAGGCCGATGCCTCCAGTGAGTAATCCACCTACGACTGCACCTGCGAACCCCCACCCTGCACTGCCAGCTAACTTTTTAAGTTTTTCCTCGGTTTGTAATTCAGCACTCTTAATCCACTTCGGATCTATTCTTTGTTTGCCTTCATGCAGATCACCAGCGAGAATCTTTACAATGATAACCATGTTACGTTGACTGAATGACTGTTTGGCATCTGGCCGTAGAGTACCCTTTGCTTGGCACTTTTTATCTGGCGGGGAATAGATTGATTAAGTTGAGAAATTCCTAAAAGTCATACGATAATTTACCTACAACTTCTGTAATCTGGCATCTAGCAGTTTTTGCTTCAGAAACGGCATATAAACTACAACCTCAGTCTCAATCTGCAACGACCTTTCTGCACAAGCGCTCGTTGGATATAGCAACCGACGTATAATACAAACGATGCCCACAGTTTTACGATTTGGCCCTTACCGCCTTTACTTTTACAGTCATGAGCCGAATGAGCCACCGCATATACATATTGACCGTGATGCCTCATCGGCTAAGTTTTGGCTGGAACCAGTCAGTCTTGCTAACAACATTGGGTTTAGTGCTAAAGAGCTTAGAAAACTGCAATCGATAGTTCAAGAAAATCAGAAAAATCTACTAGAGGATTGGCATGGGTATTTTGGCAGTTAGGGCAGATGAAAGGGTTAAGGACGTTCACTTCACTGAAGAAACCGTCAGCGTTGATTTAATGGATGGCCGGATCATTACTGTCCCTCTGGTCTGGTATCCGAGGCTTCTAAGTGCTACAGATGACCAACGGTCTAATTGGGAAGTTTGTGGCGGTGGTTATGGAATTCACTGGGATGACATCGACGAAGATCTCAGTACAGAGGGAATGCTACGAGGTGCTCCCGCTCCATTCTCCAAAAGTCTCTAAGTTGATTGCTGTATTTTTTTGATTGTATGGAGCACCATGAAAAGGCTCAAACTAGTTTGCTTAGCGCTATTACTAATTGTACTGACTGGTTGCGGTGTGCTCTCTCAGACGCCGCCTGACCAGGCAGTGAAGTTAGCTTTAGCTCAGCAGCTTACCAACACGCAGCAGGCGATCGCTCAAGACTTAGGCATTACGCCAAGCGATTCGCCTCCCAACTTCAAAATTGACCAGCTCACCGTCACCAGCAGGCAAAAGCTAGCTAAATCCAGCTTGCAACGAGATGACATCCCCGGCGACGCCTACCGAGTGCGCGGCACTTTCGAGGCCACTTTGACTGGCGCTAATCGTCAGATTCAGCAAAGCAGCCCTTTTGACCTCTACCTCAGTGCCGATTTGGAAACCGACAGCGAAACTCAAACGTGGTTCTTCTTTCAGCCAGGGTCGGGCGAAAAACCCGTGTGAGCTTCTATGCCCTGTTTACGACCGAAGCCGCCTCGATGAAAATTCGCTTGACCTCGCTGTGAGCCGCTCGAATTGTCTGTTCAATTCGCCTGACCGCTGCTTCAATTTCATCGGCAGACAGGCTGTCTTTGAATTCAATATTGAGGGCGACCAGCACATCCCTTGGCCCCAAGTGCAGCGTAATCGGCGCTTCTAGAGCAGACACCGCTTTGTCAGAACGAACAATCGTTTTGATACTTTCACGCGTTTCGGGTGAGGCGCTTTCGCCAATTAGCAGCCCTTTAGTTTTGGCGACCAGCGCAGTTGCTACAACCGTCAGCAGCACGCCGATGGAGATGGAAGCGATCGCATCATACCTCGGCTCCCCCGTCACTTCGCTCAGCCACACGCCCGCAAAGGCGATCGCCAGTCCCACCAGCGCCGCCGAATCTTCTACGATCACAATAAAAGCGCCGGGGTCTTTGCTTTGAGCGATCGCCCGCCACAGCCCCAAATTAGGATTTTCCTGATCCTTCTTAAATGCTCGAATCGACACCGTCAGCGCCGCCCCTTCAAAGACTGCTGCCGCCCCCAGCACGCAATAGCTCACCAATGGATTGCTCGCTGTTGCCTCTCCCTGCAAACTGCGTATGCCTTGCAGTACAGAAACCCCGCCGCCCAGTGAGAAGATCAGCACCGCTACCATCAACGACCAAAAATATAGCTCCTGCGATCGCCCCAGCGGAAACTGCTCATCGGCCACTGCCTCACTTTGCTTGAGCCCGTACAGCAACAGCACCTCATTGACCGAATCCACCACGGAGTGAATGCCCTCAGAAAGCATCGCCGAGCTACCGCTAACCGAAGCGCCTGCGAACTTAGCAATCCCAATGGCGATATTCGCTGCCATTGCCGCATAAATAGAGGTTTTAGAGGAGCCAGTGGACATACGCGAACAGGTGGATAGTGAGCAGCTGCTAAGCATAATACAGCGAACGGCTGTCAGCGAAGTGTTCGCGTTCAGCCGTTCGCTGTCATGCCTCAAGTTTTGTACGCCCAACTGTCGGTTATTGCGCTGCTACCATCGCCACAGTCGGGACACAGCCCTGACGGCAGCGGGCACGTTGCGCAGCAGCCGGGGCGATTCGCGGGCAATAATCCCGAGCGCAGAGGCAGGACTGCTGTTGACGACTACTCCTAAAGCCGTTTGGGCAATACTGCGAGATCCCCCACTACGGTTGCCGATTACCTGATTGAGCAATGGCACTGCTGGTAGCACCTGCCTACCCAAGTAAACAAGGCCCATTGTGGCCAGGTCGCGAGCTTTAGAGTCGCTTGAAGCGGTTGCTGTTACCAGCGTCGGCAACACCAGATCCCGATTTCCAGTCAGTGTCCACAGGGCATCTGCTGCATAGAGCTGCGTCAGGCTGTTGTCCTGACCGAGGGCCGCTCTCAGCGTGGGTACTGCCACCTGCAAAACGGCCTCGCTGACGTTATGGGATAGGCCAATGTTGCTAATTGCAGACGCTGCGGTTTGCTTAGCAATGCTGCTTACCGCCTCATTCGCCAGCAAATCGCTCAGTGCCGGTACCGCATCGCTGCCGATGGCCACTAGCGCGTCCACAGCAATGTCCTTAACCAGGCCAGACTCATTGCGAATTGCGCCCATCAGCACATTGATCAAAGTGGGTCGATCCAACCCTACATTCGTCAGGGCGCTGGTGGCCAGAGCGCGAACCAGCTCGCTGTCATCGTGCAGACTATTTAGGAGCGCTGGGGTCGCTGCTTGTGCATCTGGGCCAATCTCTCTGAGGGCGTAGGCTGCGATCGCCCGCGTCTCTGCATTGTCAGCCGCTAACGCCGCAGTCAGTTCTGACACAGCCGCTTCACCTTCTCCAATCAGGGTATCGGCAGCGGCCTGCTGCATTGCCTTGTCATCACTGGCTACAGCATTCTCAATCACAGCCGACAGCGATTCTGAAGCAACTGCTGGCTGCTCTACAATTTCGGTTGTGGGCTCTGCCGAGAGGTCTGGTAAAGGCTCGGAAGGTAGGGCAACGTCATCAGCATTCTCAGGCAGCGCGTCTTCAGCTGTAGGTTCTGCGGCTAACGTAGCGTCAGTCGTCGCCTCTTCAACAGGCATATCTTCAGCGGTCTGAATGGCTAACGCTTCGGTAGGCAACCCAGCGGAAACATCACCCATCTGAGACTGAGCCGAGGCAGGCAGTACTGCCGCCATCGTGACAGTCAGCGTACTCGAAAAAGCGATCGCGGCAACCAGCAAACTTCTCTGACTAGACATGGCGGAATCCTGATGATTTCCAAGAGTTAATTGAGCCTCCCATAAAGTAGTTGATTGTGCTTGTGAATTGCCGAAGTCTATGGCCAGTTACTATTGTGGCTGTCAGTCTCTCAGTAAAATCAAGGCTAAGAAGACCAGTTCAGAAGACAGTAAGATTCCGCATTTGTGGCTAGCATTTACCGCCATAGTCGGCTTACAGCTCCAACAATGGCAGGTACCGAATTCAGGCTCTCAGGCTCGCTGATCAGTAAGCCAAGATCAGGTGCCGGATCGTTGTTGTTGAGGATGAGCGTCGCCAGTCGGGCGATAGTCACAATACGGTTGTTGTCGCTGCCGAGTAAATTTCGCACGGCTGGCAGCGCTGGGAGTGCCTGTCGACCTAGATATGTCAGTCCCAGCGCCGCAAGTTCTCGCGCTTCCACATTGCCTGAGCCGAGTACCGACACCAGCGTCGGCAAAATTAAATTGCTGTCTTTTGTCAGCCTCCAAAGTGCATCTGCTGCGTACAGCCGGGTGAGCATATTGTCACTGCTCAGGGCGGCGGTGAGGCTGGGTACCGACGGCTGGCCAATTCTGGACAGGCTACCCGCCACGATTTGGCTCACGGTCGAATCTGAATCTAGCAGCGCCCGCGACAGCGCCGGGATGGCCACATCTGCTAGGGGGCCAAAGTCGCCCAGCGTCGAAGCGGCAGCTTTACGCACGTCGCTGCTCCCATCGTTCAAGCTCTCCACCAAAATCGGCAGGGCCAATCGAAGGGCAGATTCTCCCAGGGGGGCAACTTGGCCAATGTCTCCGATTAGCGTGGCGGCGGTTTGTCTAGCAAGGCTGCTAGCGGTTTTGTTTTTGAGCAAATTGCCCAGCGCGGGCACAGCATTACTTCCCATTCCAACTAGCGCCTCAGCCGCAATGTCTTTGACTAGCCCAGATTCATTCTGCACTGCCGCAACCAATACATTGAGCAGAACGTCTTGATCTAGGCCCACTTTGGTCAACGCACTGGTGGCTAGCGCCCTGACCAGCTCGTCATCGTCGCGCAGAGTGTCTAGTAGGGTGGGGGTGGCGGCGGCGGCATCTGCGCCAATTTCGTTCAGAACATAGGCGGCGATCGCCCTCGTCTGAGCCTGATTCGATCCGAGTGCAGCAGCCAGATCTGGGACAGCGCTGGCACCGCTAGCAATCAGGTTATTGGCCGCAGCCTGCTGAGTGGATTGGCTGTCACTCCCTAGCAGCGCCACCAATTCAGAGAAATCGTCGACTTCACTCACGGGAGTGTTAGTCACGGGGGCTTCAGTGCGAGTTACGGTAGGAACATAAGGAGAGGCAATCGTATTTGCCCTGCCGCTATTGGCTAAGGCTTGGTGAGCGATCGCGGCAATTTCAGCTCGGGTCGCATTTCGGCTAGGGTTGAGTCGGGCGACGTTGGGATAGTTGACGATGAGCTGTTGCTCGGTAGCAGTGGCGATCGCGCCTGCTGCCCAGTCCGGAATTGCACTGCGATCTGAAAAAACAGCCAGCCGCTCAGCGGTGTTCTCAGGCCGCGTTAGCCCCAAGCCATTCGTCAACGATACCAGCACTTCCAGTCGGGTTATTGGCTGGTTGAGCCCAAATGTGCCGTCCGGATAGCCGCTTAAAAAGCCCTGAGCGTAGGCCGCATTAATGGCCCCAGACGCCCAGTGATCGGCTGGCACATCGCTAAAATTCACTGGCGCTCGTACCGCTGGCTGCGAAAATCCGCTGCTCAAAATAGCGGCAAACTGTGCCCGCGTCATCTGTTCATCCGGGCGAAATGTGCCGTCGGGGAAGCCGCTGATAATGTTGGCTGCTGTCAGCGACTGTACGTACTGACTGGCCCAGTAGCTGCTTTGCACATCGTTGAACTGAGCCTGAGCAAAAGCAGGCAAAGTTGTTACGGCACTTACCAACGTACTGGCCGCTAGCGTGCCGGAGAGGACTATGGCCGCGTTGAAATAATTGTTTTGACCAAACATGGCGAGATCCCGATAGGTTGAGGAGACTGGCAGTAAATTCACCAATCGAGAATTCACTGAGGTTGCTGGCAGCATATCGCACGGACGTCAGTGGCTATCAAAGTTTGGGGTCGATTAGTATTCTGGCTGCGAAAGGGGCGGTTGAGCAAATTCGCCGGTTGGCCCAGCGGTGATCGCTGGTCGCTGGGGATACAATCCACTATTCTAGTAAAGGCAACACAGCCATTGTTGACAGCCTGATTCTCTCAGCTACGGCCCGCTGAAAACCCAGTAACGATAGATTTCTGGGAAATTTAACCTATGTTCTATGACTTGCTTGCCGCCCAAAATAAAGCCCTCGTTCTCCAGTTTTATAAGTCTTTCGACAACCGCCGTCTGAAAGAAGGACTATCGCTGCTCTCTGTTGATTCAATCGCTCATATGGCAGGTACTCCTGAGCCCATTGACCGAGCAGGCTTTGTCCGGATGGGAACAGAAGTGTACAATGCTTTTCCCGACGGGCAGCATATTTTCAGCCAGGTCATTGCCCACCGAGACACTGTTGTTACCAGCGGTTTTTTCATCGGTACTCATCTGGGGCCATTTCAAGGTTTGCCGCCTACGGGTAAGGCTGTGCGGTTCTCAATTATGCACATCGACCGAGTTAGCTACGGCAAAATCGTAGAGCACTGGGGTCAGGGCGACAGTTTAAGCCTGGTGCAACAACTTGGCGTCAGGCTCGTTCCCGGAGCGGGATCGCTGCTCAAAATGGGTCTCCAGACTGGTCAAAATTTAACTGGAAGGGTCTTTGATCGGCTGAGCGCAGTCACACAGCCTGACAGCCTGCCAGAAACCCGTCTGCCAGTCGTAAAACCGCCGAATGCAAACGATATCACCCCGTCAGACAAAGGTAAGGAAGCAACAAACAAATAACATACCACCTTGCCCTCACCCTAAATCCCTCTCCCAGAGGGAGAGGGACTTCAGCTCTAGCTCCCTTCTCCCCTCGGGAGAAGGGTTGGGGATGAGGGCTCGAAAAGCTGAAGTCTATCGGTACATTATTTAAGCGCGCGTCCCTAAATAAATCGGCTTGATCTTTTATCTGATGTAGTTTTGACAGTGACTGGTTAGATCTCAGCTACTTAGCCCTGTGCAAGCCCTCGGTTTTATCTGAAGTCAAGCGAGCACTTTATCCCGCTGAGGATGAATGGCTGCGCCTGCTTGAATCGAGGTATACAGTCGGTTTAGCGCGCTGATATAGGCATAGGCGGAGGCGACGATAATGTCGGTATTAGCCGCATGGCCAGAGTATATTCTCGCGCCGTTGCGCACTCGAATGGTGACTTCACCCATCGCGTCAATCCCGGCTGTTACCGACTGCACTGAGTACTCAATGAGGTCGTTTTCAATATCGACTACACGGTTAATCGCCCGGTAAATGGCATCTACTGGGCCGGTACCAATCGAGGCGTCGGTAATCTCTTCGCCAGTTGGCATCCGAATGGTGACGGTGGCGGTCGGCTGCGCGTTGCTGCCACAGGAGACCTGCACTAGCTCTAGCTTGAAGTGCTCGGCAACCTGCAAAACCTCGTCGTTGACAATGGCTTCGAGATCGCGATCACTGATCTCCTTCTTCTTGTCGGCAACGTCCTTAAACCGTAAAAATGCCTTGTTCAAATCCTGATCGCCCAGGCTGTGACCCAATTCAATCAGCCGGGTACGAAAGGCATTGCGACCCGAATGCTTACCCAGCACAATTTGATTGTCGTTAAGACCAATCAGTTGCGCGTCCATAATCTCATAGGTCAGCCGGTTCTTGAGCACGCCGTCCTGGTGAATGCCCGATTCGTGCGCAAAGGCATTCGCGCCAACAATCGCTTTGTTGGGCTGTACCAGCATCCCGGTCATGTTAGAGACCAGTCGGGAAGTCTTGTAAATCTCTTGCGTGTTGATATTAGTCAGCGGTGCTTCTGACTCTGGCGGCAGGCCAAAGAAGGGGTTGTAGTACTGGCGGCGAACATGTAGCGCCATCACCAGTTCTTCTAACGCAGCGTTACCGGCTCGCTCACCAATGCCGTTGATCGTGCACTCTAGCTGACGCGCACCGGCTTTCACCGCTTCTAAAAAGTTGGCGACGGCCAACCCCAAATCGTTGTGGCCATGTACTGAAATAATGGCTTTGTCGATACTTGGTACATGGGCCTTAATACCGCGAATGAGATCGCCAAATTCGCCGGGGGTGAGGTAGCCGACCGTATCCGGGATGTTCAGCGTAGTTGCGCCTGCGGCGATCGCCCGCTCCAACACCTCATACAAAAACTCAGGCTCGCTGCGGCCCGCATCCTCAGGCGAAAATTCCACATCGTCAGTGAAGCTCTTGGCATAGCCAACCATCTCTTCGGTGATTGCCAGCACGTCGGCCCGAGACTTTTTGAGCTTGTACTTTAGATGAATGTCGGAAGTGGCAATAAAAGTGTGAATGCGCCCTTTCGCTGCTGGAGCCACTGCCCGCGCCGCTGTTTCGATATCACCTTTGGTCGCCCGCGCCAGCCCGCAAATCGTCGGCCCCTCGGGCGTACCCACTTCCCCAGCGATGGTGTGAACCGCTTCAAAGTCGCCAGGGCTCGCAAACGGGAACCCGGCCTCAATAATATCTACGTTCAATCGGGCAAGCTGCTTTGCCACCGCCAGCTTTTCACTGGCGTTCATGGTGGCTCCGGGTGACTGCTCGCCGTCGCGTAGCGTTGTATCGAAAATGAGGATGCGATCGCTGGCGGGAGTGGACTGGGTCATGGTTAGAAGTACCTGAGTGAGAGTGTGTGGACTGGGGTTAGGTGATGAGGTCAGCGAGTTGTAGCCAGCGTTCAGTGGCGGTGTCGATTTCGGCAGCGATCGCGGCAATCTCGGCTGAGAGCTTTTGCAGCTCGCTATAGTCACTGGGGGGCTCGGGATACAGCAGCTTTTCTAGTTTGGCTTTTTTGGCCTCTAGCTGCGGGATTTTGTTCTCTAACGATTCGTACTCTCTTTTTTCTTTGTTTGAGACTTTTTTGGGCTGAGTTACAACAGATGGCTTGGCGGTAGACGTGGTTTTTTCAGCAGCGGTTCGGGCGGTTTTTTCAGCCGCTTTGCCGGCAGAGTCTTCTTTCTTTTTCGTCTCTAAATACACCGAGTAGCTGCCAGGATAGCGGCGAATATTACCCCCAGGCTCCAGCGCAAAGATACTTTGAACCGTGCGATCTAGAAAGTAGCGGTCGTGAGAGACCGTAATCACGCAGCCGGTAAAGTCTTCTAAATAGTCTTCTAATACGGTAAGCGTTTGCACATCGAGGTCGTTTGTCGGCTCGTCGAGGATGAGCACGTTGGGCGCACTGAGGAGCACCCGCAGTAAAAACAATCTGCGCTTCTCGCCGCCTGAAAGCTTGTGAATTGGGGTGTACTGCTGATTACCGGTAAAGAGAAACCGCTCCAGCATCTGCGAGACGCTGATCTGACTGCCGTCGGCGGTGGTGACAAATGCGCCTTCTTCCTTGAGATAGTCCATCACTCGCTGATCTTCGTTGAGGGCTTCCAGCAGGGCTTCAGAATGCTGGTCGAAGTAGCCGATGTGGATGGTCGAGCCAATTTCTACCGTGCCGCTGTCGGGCGCTAGCCGCCCGGTGATGATATCGACCAGGGTGGTTTTGCCCGCACCGTTGCCGCCGATGATGCCAATGCGATCACTCGCCGTGAATTCGTAGGTAAAGTCTTTGATCAGGGTGCGATCGCCATAAGCTTTGCTCACCCCTTCCAGCTCGATCACCTTTTTGCCAATCCGCCGCCCTGGGGTATCAATTTCGACTTTGCCCTGGACTTCTTTGAACTGAGTCTCCTTCATCTCCTCAATTCGGCCAATTCTTGCGTTCTGCTTGGTGCTGCGAGCTTTTGGCCCCTGCCGCAGCCAGGCCAGCTCTCGCCGCAAAATCCCTTTAAACTTTTGCTGTGAACTCGCCGACGACGCTTCCTGCTCTGCCTTTTTCTCCAGGTAGTAGCCGTAGTTGCCCGCATAGGTATACAGATCGGCCCGGTCAATTTCGAGAATGCGGTTGGTCACCTGATCCAAAAAATACCGGTCGTGCGTAATCAGCACCAGCGCCCCACGGAACTGATTGAGATACGACTGAAGCCATTCCACCGACTCCGCGTCTAAGTGGTTGGTCGGCTCGTCCATCAGCAGCAAGTCCGGGTCGCTCATCAGCGCCGTAGCCAGGGCTATTCGCTTACGGTAGCCGCCTGAGAGATCGCCCACGCGCGCTTCAAAATCTTCGATACCGAGCTTGGTGAGAATAATTTTGGCATTGGTCTCTAAGTCCCAAGCGCCCTCTGCCGCCATTTTTTCACCTACCACCGCTAACCTGTCCATCAGCCGGTCTAGCTCAGAGCCAGCGGCGTGCGCCATTTTGTGCGAAAGGTCTTCGTATTCGCGCACGAGCTGCATTTGCTCACCGCAATCGGCAAATACCTGGTCGAGCACGGTCAGGTCTTCGTTGACATCGGGCTGTTGCGGCAGATACACCAGACGAGAGCCAGATTTGCTCAGGCGCTGGCCACTATCAATCGGCTCAAGTCCGCCCATCATCTTCAGCAGGGTCGACTTGCCCGAGCCATTGACGCCAATTACGCCGACTTTATCGTCCGGCTCAATACTGAAGGAGCCGTCGCGCAGCACTTCCTTAATCCCAAAGTCCTTATTGACAGATTGAAAAGTGATCAGGCTCATGGTTGCAGCAGGTTAGGCAGGAATCTTTATCCTATGGCAAAAGCACAGAAGCTGGCGTAAGGCACAAAAAATAAGCAATAAATTATATGCGAAATAGCAAAGAAATACGGCTATTTGCCATACAAACTTAACTGCTGCGCACCCTTCGGATGATATAAATATTAAGGTTTTTAAAGCATTTCCGTTCGAGGTGATATTCCCCCTTGATCCGGAGGTACTTTCCGCTCGATTTCTTACGGAGTTTTGACTTTTGACAGCTACGACAGAAAGGTTCAT
>JBBQAC010000305.1:0-4674 GCA_038315915.1 Phormidesmidales cyanobacterium | reverse complement strand
ATCCCATGAATCGCGCTCTTGCCGGATGTAAGCATCTATTTCAGCAACGCTGGAGAAGCTTCCTTTAGCGGCCCCCATAAAGTCAATCAGCTCTTTTAAAGGCTTTTTCGGTTCTTCAGGCTCTTCTATCAGCACAATCACCTCCACAGTAGCCCCCTCAGGCAGCTCAGATGAATGCACTTCAATGAAGCCACCTGGTTTAACAATTGCTTTGGCCTTGACAGTTTGAATCATGGTTCTTCCTGATAACCGATGAAGTTACACGCCCTTTTATCACTAGCTGATCTCTATTTTGCTGCTTATTTTTCCATTCGAGGCGTTCTGTGCTTTTTCCTTAAGAAACCACGACCCGCAGCCAATATCCGCTGAGGGCTGAGCGTAGCCGAAGCGCCGGGTTCGGTAACCCCCCCTTCAGCAAACCGCCTTCCATTGAGCACTATAGATATAACCTTTGCGAACAAAAAGTCGTTAGTTATTCAGCTCGGAGCAAACACATGGGAAAAGTAGTTGGAATTGACCTGGGGACCACAAACTCAGTAGTCGCGGTTATGGAGGGAGGAAAGCCTTCTGTGATTGCGAACGCTGAGGGCTTTCGGACTACCCCCTCGGTCGTTGCCTATGCCAAAAATGGCGATCGCCTCGTCGGCCAAATCGCCAAGCGTCAGGCGGTAATGAACCCCGAAAACACGCTGTATTCAGTCAAGCGCTTCATTGGTCGTCGGCATGACGAAGTGAACAATGAAGCCAGCGAAGTCCCTTACAAGGTGGCAAACGTCAGCGGCAATGTCAAAATCGAAACCTCTGACGGCAAGCAATATGCCCCTGAGGAAATTTCATCTCAGGTACTGCGCAAGCTCGTAGACGATGCCAGTAAGTACCTCGGTGAAAAGGTCACTCAGGCAGTGATTACAGTCCCTGCCTACTTCAATGACTCCCAGCGTCAGGCCACCAAAGACGCCGGTAAAGTCGCAGGCGTAGAAGTTCTACGAATCATCAACGAGCCCACCGCTGCTGCCTTGGCCTACGGCTTAGATAAGAAAAGTAACGAAACTATTCTCGTCTTTGACTTAGGGGGCGGTACCTTTGACGTCTCTATTTTGGAAGTTGGTGACGGTGTATTTGAAGTGCTTGCTACTTCGGGCGACACCCACTTAGGCGGCGATGACTTCGACAAAAAGCTGGTTGACTACCTGGCCGAAGACTTTGCCAGAAAAGAAGGCATCGACCTGCGGAAAGACAAGCAGGCTCTTCAGCGCTTAACCGAAGCTGCTGAAAAAGCCAAAATTGAGCTTTCCAGCGTCAGTCAGGCCGAAGTCAACCTGCCCTTTATCACAGCGACTCAAGATGGGCCTAAGCACTTAGAGACCACCTTGACCCGCGCTAAGTTTGAGGAGCTGTGCTCTGACTTGATCGACCGCTGCGGCGTCCCCGTGCAAAATGCGCTCAAAGACGCCAAGCTCAGCAAGTCCGAAATCGATGAAGTCGTATTGGTTGGTGGCTCTACGCGCATTCCGGCAGTTCAAAACCTAGTTGAAAAGATCCTGGATAAAGCGCCTAACCAAACGGTAAACCCGGACGAAGTGGTCGCCATCGGTGCGGCAATTCAGGGGGGTGTCCTTGCCGGTGAAGTCAAAGACATTCTGCTGCTAGACGTGACGCCGCTGTCTCTGGGTGTCGAAACCCTGGGCGGGGTGATGACTAAGCTAATCACTCGCAACACCACCATTCCTACCAAGAAGTCAGAGGTCTTCTCTACGGCTGTCGATGGACAGACCAACGTGGAGATTCATGTGCTTCAGGGTGAGCGGGAAATGGCCAACGACAACAAGAGCCTCGGAACCTTCCGGTTAGACGGGATTCCACCGGCTCAGCGCGGCGTGCCTCAAATCGAAGTGATTTTTGACATCGACGCTAACGGCATCCTCAACGTCACTGCTAAGGACAAAGGATCGGGTAAAGAGCAGTCGATTAGCATCACGGGTGCTTCGACGCTTTCTGAGAATGAAGTCGAGAAGATGGTACGCGATGCGGAAAGCAACGCCGATGTTGACAAAGAGCGACGCGATCGCATCGACACCAAAAACCAGGCCGACTCCCTCGCCTACCAGGCTGAAAAGCAGGTCGAGGAGTTAGGCGATAAGGTACCGGCTGAGGACAAGGAGAAAATCACTGGGCAGGTGAAAGAGCTGAAAGACGCGATCGCCGCCGAAGACTATGACAAAATCAAATCTTCGATGGAAACGCTTCAGCAGGCACTCTACACGCTCAGCAGCAACCTCTATCAGCAGGGCGGCGGTGAAGAAGCTGCTGCTGGGGCTGAAGGGGCTCCTACCGATGGCGCTGCCACTGGCGCTGAAGAGGATGTGATTGACGCTGAGTTCTCTGAGACAGACAATCAGTAAGCACAGCAGCGAGACATTCGCTAAAGACAGCTAAGCCTTTTGGCTAAAAGGGCACAGATGGTTAATTCCATCTGTGCCCTTTTTTATATGGCGGTGCGCTCGACTGAGACAGTGCCAGCTATGAGCGCTGACGTGGCAAAAGAGTTCTTCAGGAACCTTTGGCATCGAGATTTTATCGCTATGCCACTTTTTCTAATCGGGCCTGCAACCGTTTTTGAGGCACCCGCAAGAGAGAGACACCCACCAGCAGCAGCCATACTTCCCACAAGATGAAGCCAATTGGGGTTGTTTCAATCACGGGCATCTCCGGTATCACTGTGGCGAGTAGCTCGCTTTGGCCTAGCAGCAGTAGCGGCGCAGTCAGCAGCCCCCACCAGCCCACCCAAGATTTGAACAGCGGTGAAGACTGCATGGCCAGCCCTGCGCCCACCGTCCAACCCACTAGCAATGTTTGGCCTAAGTGCTCACCCAGGATCACGCCGCCATATTGATGAACCGCCTGATAGACGACGCTGACGGCGGTTTGAGTGGTTTCACTTGCGTCGGGAGCGGTATAAAGATTGGCCAAAATTGGGATCACAAAGACCCACCGCATCAGGCCGATCGCTTGGAGAATACCCGAAAATGTGCCCATCAGGGTCGCGATCGCCAAATAAGCCGGTTTGGGACGACTGTAGGGCAAATCCATCACTCGACATAGCAGCACACTTCCTGGAATTAGCAGCAGCGCCGACAGCCCAAAGGCAAGCCAGGTGAGAATCAGTTGAGTGCCGCCAGCATGAAACTTGGTGAGCACTTCGCCCACTGGCTCCCGCAAAATATCATCATATTCAAACGTCATTGTCAGCAGCGTATACGGAATATTCGACAGAATCACCATCAGAATAAACAAGATTCCTGTTGTCCGAACGAGCAGTAAGCGGTTCATCAGCTGTCTCTTTGAGGTTAATAGCCCAACGGTAAAGCGCTCTGCTAGGGTATGAATTGACAGGCTGCGCCAAAAAGTAGACCGGTGACGCCAACTTGTGAGACGCGCTCAGTCATGCCAGAGGCTACGTTTTCGATTGCGATCGCCAGAGACATCCTCCACTACGTGACAGCGCAAGGGATCGCGGCTGACCGCCTGACCGCTGCCGCAAGGCTCAACCCCACTTGGCTCGCTGACCCCGACCGCCAAATTTCGGGAGAGGTGCTGAAGCATCTGTGGCGAGCGGCGGTTGAGCAAACGGGCGATCGCGACTTAGGCTTGCACATTGGAGAAGCCTTCGACCTTTCTGTCATCGGCATTGTGGGCTATGTGCTGCTGAACTGCCAAACTTATCGCCAGGTGCTCGAAAAACTCTCTCAGTACACCCGTCTTTTCAGCCAGGGCATAGCTATTCATCATCGGGTTACAGCAGGCTGGGCCCAGTGCGATTTTGAGATTGTAGGTAACGTGGAAAACTATTTGCTCAGCGAACCCCGACACCCGATTGAAAGCACTTTCGCCGCTTTGATGAACGCCACGCAACAGCTTACAGGACAGGCGCTGTTAACCAGATCTGTCCTATTTGAACATTCTTCTCCCCCCACTCAAGCTGAGCATCAAAGAATCTTTCAAGTGCCTGTGCAGTTTTCTCAATCGGTTAATCGCATTGTGTTTGAGCCTGTCTGCTTAGCGTGGCCTGTGCGCTCGGCAAACAACAGCTTACTTTCCTTGTTTGAGCGCCATGCCGACACCTTGCTCAGCGCTCAAAACCAGCCCTACACTCAACAGGTGATAGCGGCGATCGCTCAGTCTTTGCAGGGAGAAGTGCCTTTGATTGAGGCGATCGCTCATCAGCTTGCCCTCAGCGTCCGCCAGCTTCAAAGAGAGTTGCAGCGCGAAAACACCACTTACCAACAGCTTCTGGAAGACACTCGCAAAGCTTTAGCCCTACAGCATTTGCAAAATCTGGAAACCTCGATTCACGATGTCGCTTTTTTGCTAGGGTTCTCAGAACCGAGTGCCTTTCACCGAGCCTTCAAGCGATGGATGGGGCAGACGCCTAACCGCTATCGCAAAAACTACGCACAGCCCGATCCGCCCCTCCAAAGCGCGTAAGAATTGCTAAGCTCCAGCATAGTCAGCGATCTATTGTTACCGTATAGATAAAGCGCTCTGGATATCGTTATGGCTTCTCTTCGACCGTCGAATCGGCGACTGTTTTTACGCTACTTTCTTGGCGGCAGCGCGAGCACGGTGGCGCTTGGTTGGCTCTGGCCTTTCGTCAAACAGGCTCAGGCTACCAAA
>JBBQAC010000101.1:0-14154 GCA_038315915.1 Phormidesmidales cyanobacterium | reverse complement strand
AGCGGGCCTTCACTCTCAGGGGCTTTGCCAGGTGGCAGCAAGGCCACATAGTCATCTCGAAACAGCTCCCAAGCGTCAAAGGCGTCGCTCACTGGCAAGTAAGTAAAGCCGATATCAGCTTCACCCCGACGCAGAATTTCTTCGGCTCCGCGCACGTCGTTGCCTTCGCCAATAGAGACGCTAATACCGGGATATTGCTTGCGAAATTCTTCGATGATAGCGGGCAGTACGTGAGTGGCGACACTGCGAAAACCAACAACTCGCACCAGTCCCGCTTGCAAGCCTTTGGCGTCCTGGGCTCTACGCCCAATGGTCTTGAGCAAGGTCAGCATTTTCGTGGCTTCAGTAGTAATTTCTTGCCCAACAGGCGTGAGCACTGCCCCCTGCCGTCCTCGGCTGAGCAAACTAACGCCTAGCTCCTCTTCTAAGGTGGCGATCGCATGACTCACTGCCGACTGCGACAGCTCCAATTGAGATGCCGCGTCGCTAAAGGTACCGGTTTGCGCGATCGCCACCAGTGCCCGCAGTTGAGACAGCTTAATTCGACTAATATTAATCTCCGCCATAATACTCATCATAATAACGGAGGAACCCAATCTGCACTTCTCCTATTCCCCATGCCCCCTCTCATCACCGTCCGCCCCGAAGGTCTCTACTGCCCCGCTGGCAACTTCCACATTGACCCATGGAAACCTGTAGATACTGCCCTGATCACCCACGCGCACGCCGATCACGCCTACAGCGGCCACCAGCACTACTACGCGACTGCCGTTTCAGAAGGCATTTTGCGGCGTCGCTTAGGTCAGGATATCAACCTCAGCGGTGTCACCTATGGTGACCCGATCAAGCTAGGCGACACCTGGGTTTCCTTCCATTCGGCGGGGCACGTGCTGGGCTCCGCGCAGGTGCGAGTAGAGCACAAAGGTGAAGTGTGGGCGATTTCTGGCGACTACAAGCGCGACGCCGACCCTTCCTGTGACCCTTTTGAAGTGGTTGAGTGCGACACCTTTATTACCGAATCTACCTTTGGCCTGCCAATTTATCGTTGGGACAGTGGCGAAGTTACCGCTGAGCAAATTTACCAGTGGTGGCAAAGTGACCTGACTCGCCCCTCCCTGCTCTTTTGCTATTCCTTCGGTAAGTCTCAAAGAGTGCTGGCAGAGCTGGCCAAGTTTACCGATAAGACCGTTTATCTGCATGGCGCAGTCCACAACCTCACCGAAATTTACCGGGAGGTCGGGGTCAAAATGGTGCCAACTATTCCTGTCTCAGAGATGGAGAAGTCTTACAAATTCGCAGGCGATCTAATTATCTCACCGCCCTCGGGCCATCGCTCTAGCTGGATGAAACGCTTCAAGCGGCCCCAGACTGCCTTCGCCTCCGGATGGATGGCCGTGCGCGGTGCCCGCAGACGACGCGGCTACGAACGGGGCTTTGTGCTGTCTGACCATGCCGACTGGCCTGGGCTGATCAAGACCGTCGAGCAGACCAAAGCCAAAACGGTCTATGTCACTCACGGCCAAAACGATGTGCTTTCGCGGTATTTGCGCGATCGCATGGGACTCGATGCCAGCCCCTTAAAGACGCTCTTTGAAGGCGAAACTGACGAGGGCATAGATGTTTGAGCGGTCTATGCCGGGTTACCCCTAACCGTCCTAGACTTTGATATGCTCATAGGCAATCAGTCCTGCTGTCTCTTAGTGCAAAATTTAGAGGTACGGGAGTCAGAGGCTCCTAGTCGCAATGAAACTGGCTGCGATTGATATTGGTACCAATTCCATCCATATGATTGTGGTCAAGGTGCTGCACCGGCAAAACTTTGAGGTGATTGATCGCGTCAAGGAAATGGCCAAGCTGGGAGAGGGCGTTTTTGCGACCAATCGGCTGAGCGATCACGCTTTCAAAACAGGACTTGACACCATTGAGCGCTACGTCCAGCTCGCCGACCAGCTCGGCGTTGACGAAATTATCACGGCGGCTACCAGCGCCACCCGCGAAGCTCAAAACGGAGAAAGTTTTCTCAACGAAGTCGTCCGTCGCACCAAGATTATGCCGCGCATCATCTCCGGGCAGGAAGAGGCGCGGCTGATATTTTTGGCGGTGCGAAATGCGATCGCCCTCGAAGATCGAAATGCGCTGGTACTCGACATTGGCGGCGGCAGTACTGAAGTCGTGGTCGGCAACCGGGCGGAGGTTCTCTCTGGCACCAGCCTGAAGCTAGGTGTGCTACGCCTGCTTGATATGTTCGAAGACAAAGGCGCGATTGGAGAAGAAGCTCGGCGCGTTTTGGAATCGCATATTCGTTTTCTGGCGCAGCAGGCGATCGCTCAGGCAAAGCAGGCCGGATTTACGCAAGTCATTGGCACCTCAGGCACCATTCGCACGCTGGGAGAAGCCGCCTACCTGGACAATCACAAAGGTTCCTTGCAATCTGTCAATGCCGAAGTCGTTCAGCTCAGCGAACTCCAAGCCCTTACCGACCGGCTGATGGATCTCAAAGCCAGCAAGCGCGCCAAAATAGACGGTATTAGCGAAAAGCGTACTGATGCTATTCACCTTGGTGGCATTTTACTGGTGCAACTGTTGCAAATGGCAGAAACCAGCGAACTCACCCTCTGCGATGCCTCACTGCGCGAAGGCATGGTCTTGGACTATATGGATCGGCATTTTCAGGAAGCGGTCACCCTGCCTGTCCAGGAATCTCTGCGACATCGAAAAGCGGCGCAGCTCGTTTACAAGTACGAGGCCGACTGGAATAGTAACTGCCATGTAGCGAATTTGGCCCTTCAGCTCTTTGAGCATACTCAAGCGATCCATCAGCTTGGCGATTTTGAGCGAGATGTCCTCGAATTTGCGGCTCTCCTGCACAATATTGGTCAATATCTATCTTTTAAGAGCTATCACAAAAGCTCGCGCTACATTCTCAAACGAGCCGACCCACGCGGTTTCACAGATGAGGAAATGTTGTTAATCGGCCATGTGGTTCGCTACCACCGCAAAGCGCAGCCCAAAACAAAACACAAACAGTTCAAGTGCTTGAATGACGAACAGAGGCAAATCGTTTGGGTGCTTGCCGGACTGCTGAGAATTGCCATAGGTCTGGATAGAACGAAGAACCAACAGGTCAAAACGCTCTCCTGCAATATCTCCGAGACGGAAGTTGAGATTGTTGTCGAAGGGGATGGAGATTTGGATTTAGAGCTTTGGGCGGCTAGGGGCGATCGCCAGGTCTTAGCAGAAGCCTTAAATCACAGCGTTCATATTTTATCGGCTGACGATAACGGTTGAGCCTTGGTCATTTTCAACATTCTCTAGGCGACTGACAGCGCTGTCCGCATTTTCTGCTGAAGAGTGATTTAAGTGCCATCAAAGCGCATTGAGCGCTGAGTTTTCCGAATGGTCGATTTTGGCCGGTTTTTTGAATGATCGCTCCTAAATCTATCGAGCTATAGAGTCAGAAAAACCGCCACATCAGAGACGATTGAAGGAGTCCTTACAAGCAGAAAAGCATTACTTTAGGAAAACACTGATATGACTGAGGGAAAACATAAGCGAATCGCTGTCGGGTTTGAAACCGAACAGGCGCTACAGCAAGCAAAGCGGGCCTTAGAAGCCGAATCGCTTCCGCAGATAGAGACTGCCGAGGTGCTGTTGGCTCAGGGAGAAGCGGTGCCGGAAGAGAGAGAGCCCAAAAAAGGACTCTCTGCTGCTGCGATTACGGGCGGGCTGACTGGGGCGATCGCCGGTAGCCTCATTGTCACTGTCGCCCTGAACGTCCCAAATCTGTTCTCTATTCAGGGCAGTGAGGTTCAGTTTTTCGTTTTGGTACCATTGGCAGGTGCAATCGTCGGTGCGGCTGCCAGCAGTTTCATGGTCTTCATGTCGGGCGCAGCGCCAACCCGACTAAGCGTAAAAAAATACCAGCTCACAGTCGAAGCACTGCCCAAAGATACCCAGCTTGTGACAGAGATTCTGTTAGGCAAGGGCGGTCGTTTGCTCTAGTCAAGCGCTCACCCCCATCAAAATTTACTGGGCGCTGAGTTTGCCGAGCCAGCGCTTTTGATTGCGCGATCGCTTCACCTCAACCCTGTCGGCCTCGACCCGTGCTGCCTGCTCCCGTCGCTGCCGAATTTGCGTCATAAAGAATTCTTCGAGCGTCGGCTGAGCCACGGCTAGCTTGGCAATATGCGCATTCATCAGCCGCGCCGTCGCCATGAATTCAAACGGACTTTCGTAGAGCGTGCCCTGCCAGTAGCCATCGTGAAAAGAAATATCTTGCAGCCACTGATCGAGGATATCCAAACTGCCGCCGTGACCCTTGACAATGTAGTGGTCTGGGTCGCCGAGCAGCTTTTTGATTTCGCCGATGCAGACAATTTCACCCTCGTCGAGGATGGCAATGCGATCGCAAATCATCTCCACATCCGACAGCACATGACTGTTAAAAAACAGCGTTTTGCCCTGTTCTTTCAGCGACATAATAATTTCGCGCACCTGAAACCGCCCGGTCGGATCAAGCCCAGACATCGGCTCATCTAAAAAGACAATCTCCGGATCATTGATCAACGCTTGAGCCATCCCCACGCGCTGAAGCATTCCTTTGGAGTATCGCCGCATCTGCTTTTTAGTGGCGGAGTGACGATCTAACTGAACGAGATCCAAAAGCTCTGCAATTTTACGCTTTTTGGCATTGCCCTTAAGCCCAAAAAGCCCAGCCGTATAGTTCAAAAACTCCCAGCCGGTCAAAAAGTCGTAAAAATAAGGATTCTCAGGCAAGTAGCCGATTCGAGACTTGATGCTGCTATCGCCAGCAGGCTCTCCCATCAGCGTCGCGCTGCCAGCAGTTGGGCGAATAATCCCCAGCAGCAGCTTGAGCAAGGTAGTTTTCCCAGCACCGTTCGGGCCGAGCAGTCCGAACGTTTCGCCCCGGAATATTTCGAGCGAGCACTGCTTGAGGGAAGGCGGCGCGGCCTTCAGCCAAAAGCCAGTGCGATACACCTTGCGCAAATCTTGCGTAGCGATGATCGTCGGCTGATGAGTTACTGGCGCGGGAGAAACAGGATAGGCAGCGGGAGAAACCACGTTCATAAGGGAGGTATGTCGCGTTTAGTAATAGGTAAATTAAAACGATCAGCAGAGTGCAATCGGCTAAAATAGGCTGGACTTACCGCCAGCTCGCCAACTTACGGGCTTAAGCGGATCCGACACAGTCAGCATAACTTGGGGACGAAGGCGCATGGATCGATCAAAAATTGTGGCAATTATTACCGGAGCAGTGTCTATTTTATTGGCGATCGCCTATCTCCTACTGGTGCAAGTGCTTGATTTTCGCGGGGAAATGGTTCCTGCGCCAGTGAGTTTTCTGGGATTCCCCATGTAGCAATTGAGACCAGCGATCGCCTGTCCATAGTCAGCTCGTGGTCAGCCCGTAGTCAATTTTAATCAGCCGCTGCTGAAGTCACCTTGAACCATGCCGACAGGTCCCGCCCAATCAGGTCTTGCAGGCGCAGGATGTCCTCTCGATAGTAATTTTCTAGTAATATCCGCTCCTCAGAGGAAAGCGGCATGGCTTCTTTACCTTGAGAATTGGCGGTAATGAGGCGCGATCGCAGCTTTTGTCTTTGCGCTTCGGGCATGACCCCTCGTAGCAGCGTTCCCGCTGCCGTGCGCAGAGGATTACGGGTACGCAAAAGCTGGTTAAACGTCTGATTTTTAGGCACTTCAGCCGCTTGCCGTCGTCGCTGGGTATCGACCTGAAAATGGCTATCCACGCCAATAAAGCAGTATATTTCCCGCATTAGCCCAGCCGAATCTCGCTGTAGGTCATCTTGCAAAAAAATCTTGACCTGGTCAGCACCAAATGCCTCTAAAAAATGTCGAATACCCTCGTAGTAGCGTCCCTTCAGTAAAGTATGGGAAGAATTCGCGCTAGTCTTCACCTGCTCAGCCAGGGATTTGCGATTGCCCACCACCTCTCGCAAGTGCATGAGATAGTCCGAATAGGCGCGCTCTACCGGATTGCGCAAAATCGCAATGAGCTTGGCATCGGGCACATACCGCTGAATATTAGGCACTGAGCGCTGATGGGCAAACAGATAATTGGGAGAGGCTTCGCCAATGGCGATTTCGTCTGTGACCCCGTCAAACAGCGCTTCGTAGTCCTGAATAGTCAGAATCTGCCGCCGTCCTCCCGGAGTCAGCTTGGGCGCTGCATCAGCTGCACTAGCCGCTGTCATTTCGCGGCCCATAAACTCAGTTTCCTTGAGCGGACTCATGTACACCTGAGGATGCTGTTGCAAATAGCCGTACACAGAAGTTGTGCCAGCCTTTTGAACACCAAAAATTAAAAAGTTGGGAAGAGTCATGCCCATAACCCAGGAAAAATGAATGCCTTTAGCTGGCGCATATTGCCCAACTACTCGGGACAATATAGCACTCAGATTCACCCTGCTTAGCTCGCTTTACCCAACTTTAATTCAGCCGCCTGATCAGGAAGCTTACAAAGTATCTTCTGAAGCGTCTGGAGCCTGATAACCTTCCTCCTCATTGAAGAGGCCCAGCAAATATCCCAATGCCGCCCCAAATACGAAGCCACCGGCATGAGCCCAGTAGGCAACGCCGCCATTCATCCCAACGTCGGCAGACGCGCCCAGGCTAGTAACGCCATAAAACGCCTGCTGTACGAACCAAAAGCCCAGAAACACCAATGCCGGAACGCGAAAAGCAGTAAAGAAGATCGGGATGAAGGTAAGCACCCGCACTTCCGGAAAGCGAAAAATGTACGCGCCCATGACGCCTGCGATGGCCCCGCTCGCTCCCAAGGACGGAATTGTCGAATCAGGCGCGATATACCACTGACACAAAGAAGCCAGTACCCCGCACATCAGGTAAAAGACGAAGAACTTAACGTGGCCTAGCTGATCTTCGACATTATTGCCAAATACCCACAGGTAAAGCATGTTACCGGCTACATGGAAAAAACCAGCGTGCAGAAATTCAGCGCTGATCAAGGTACCCCACTCCGAAACATGAGGCGTATTGAAGCCAGTGTGAAAGCTGGTACTCAAGTCCCTGGGCACCACCGCAAATGACTGGAATAAAGATTCCAGGTTAGGGCCGCTTAGCGTCGCTTCGTAAAGAAACACCAGCACGTTCAAGGCGATGAACGCATAGGTGACGTAGGGCGTCGTTGTGATGGGATTGTCGTCCCGAATGGGAACCACAGCAGTTGTCTCCAGTTACAGTTAGCAAAGTTAGTTAAGAACTTAGTCGATGGGGGCGATCGCCGCAGTCCCTCTGCGGGGGGGCATTGGTTCAGTCAAGCGATAAAATTGCTGTCATGCAATCTAAAGATTTGTTCAAACCTATGACTAAGAAAAAACCCAGTGCTGGGCAGTCTAAAGCCACCGATAGAGTCGTTTATTCAGAATTTGGTACAGGCGCGACCGAGCGGGCGGTGCCTGACCTGCCGCCCGAGAAACAAGACCTGCGTGTGCAGATTTCTCGCAAGGGCCGCAAGGGTAAAAGCGTCACCCTCGTCACCGGCTTCACCCACAAGGCCGAGACACTTGAAGCACTGGCCAAGCAGCTCAAGGCGCAGTGTGGTTCGGGTGGTACGGTCAAAGACAACACCATTGAAATTCAGGGAGAGCACGCGGCTAAAGTCGTTTCTCTGCTGATAGAGAAGGGATACAAGGCCAAAATTAGCGGAGGTTGATAGGGAAAATGGGTTTGAGAAATGGGTTGGGGAAATCGCGCCGGTTTAAGCAGCTAGGCGTCGCATTTTTAATTGGCATTTTTTGTTCGGCGCTGCTCGGTAGCTTTAGTCAGTTAGGGTTCAGTCGGGCACAAGCCTCACCCAGGATACAGGCTTCACCTTACTGGTCAGGTCACTGGGCGGAGCCCTGTCTGGAGTCCTTAATTCCTCAGAACGTGTTCGACCCGCAGATATACAGCCGCAATCCCAGCAGCGCGCTGACTCAAGCCGAATTTGCAGGCGCTGTCCTCAAAGCCTTTCCCGGAGCCTTTGCCGCCAACAACGAATACCTTGGGCTCACCTTTAACGAGGCGGAGAGCGAAACCGAAGCCTTGCTGATGGCTGCGCTCGGTGAAGATGCCCGACTCCCACAGGCGGTAGGGCGCGCTCAGGCGCTAGCGATTCTCACCTCAGGATCAGCCACACCTTACCAGGCTGATGCCACCCGCGCCCTCAACCAGACGTTTCGCGACGCCCTGCTGATCCCACAGAGCGCTCGTGAAGGGGTAGCAGCAGCCCTGGCTGCGGGCTACATCGTCGATGCCGAAAGTGCCCCGAGCGGTCAACGCCGTCAGTTGCGAGCCCGCCGCAGCACCACATTGGCTGACGGCGCGGCGTTTCTCTGTCGGGCCAGCTTAAACCCGCAGACGGTGGCGACGATACCCAATGACAAGGTCGTGGCTTTCGTATCGCCGCCTGAAGTTGCCGCCCCTAGTCGTGAACTGCGCGGCGTGTGGATGACGAATATTGACAGTGATGTTTTATTTTCACGGGCTGCTTTGGAGCCTGCTTTGAACAAGCTAGCTGACTTGAATTTTAATACGGTGTATCCGACGGTTTGGAACTGGGGCACTACGCTTTTTCCCAGTCAGGTTGCCGAGCGGGTGATCGGCTACAAGCAGGGGCTGTATCCTGATCTCGATCAGATTGGTCGGCAGACGGGTAAGGAGGCAGCGCAGGGCGATCGCGATATGCTGCAAGAGCTAATCCAAATCGCCCACAGCCGTGACCTGAAGGTGATCCCCTGGTTTGAATTTGGCTTCATGGCCCCCGCAGATTCGGCCCTGGCGACACGCCATCCCGACTGGCTCACCCAAAAGGTCGACGGCACCCTGACCACGCCCGAAGGCGACCATCAGCGGGTGTGGCTCAATCCCTTTCACCCGGAAGTTCAAGGCTTTATCAAGTCGCTGGTAGCCGAACTCGCGGCTAACTATGACATCGACGGCTTCCAGGTCGATGACCACATGGGACTGCCATTTGCCTATGGTTACGACCCTTACACCGTCAGCCTTTATCAGCAAGAGCATGACGGACAACTGCCCCCTGAAGATGCCAAGGACGCGGAGTGGACGCGCTGGCGAGCTGATAAAATCACCGCCTTCATGGGTGAGGTGTTCACGACGCTCAAGACCTATCGCCCTAGGGCGATCATGTCGGTATCGCCCAATCCCCACGTATTTGCCTACGAATACTATCTGCAAGATTGGGATACCTGGCTGAAAAAAGGCTATGTCGAGGAGCTGATTATCCAGCTCTATCGGACTGATTTGGGCCGGTTTGTGTGGGAAATGGGGCAGGAGGCTGCAGACTTTGCACGCGGTCATATTCCTACCAGCGTCGGGATCTTGAGCGGGCTCAGGGGGCGGTCGGTGCCAATGGCGCAGATTGCTGAGCAGGTAGAGGCAGTGCGCGATCGCAACTACGCGGGCGTTGCCTTCTTCTTTTATGAAACCCTGTGGAACATGAGCACAGAAGGCACCGCCGCCCAACGTCAAGCCGCCTTCCGAGAGATCTTTCCAAACCAGGCGACTTACCCGGTTGGCCCGTTTTACGAATAAGCCCATAGGCAGAAATTCTGAGCAATGCCAAAAACTTTCCCTCTCCTTAATGGGAAAAAACGGCAGCGTTGTTTAAAGTCTTAGCAGCCCTAGTGCATTCGGTCTTTGATGGAATGTCAGGCCGAATACAGATAGCTACGCAAAATGGCTATACAAAAGACTAAGCAATGGAGAGTTTATGGCACAGAGTTTTGGTGTAATTGGCCTAGCGGTCATGGGTGAAAATATTGCCCTCAATATCGAGCGCAACGGTTTCCCCATTGCGGTATACAACCGCTCCCGCGAGAAAACCGACGCCTTTATGGAAAACCGCGCCCAGGGCAAAGATGTCGTGGCGACCTACTCTATTGAGGAGTTTGTGAATGCCCTGGAGCGGCCCCGACGGATTTTGATGATGGTGCAGGCCGGTAAGCCGGTCGATGCGGTAATTGGGCAGCTCAAGCCTTTGCTCGATCCCGACGATATGATTATCGACGGCGGCAATTCCCTATACGACGATACCGAGCGCCGGGTGAAAGATCTCGAAGCGGCGGGGTTTAACTTCATCGGCATGGGCGTCAGCGGCGGTGAAGAAGGCGCGCTCAACGGCCCGAGCCTGATGCCTGGCGGCAGTAAAGCAGCCTACGACGCGATTGAACCGATTGTTACCAAAATTGCTGCTCAAGTAGACGACGGCCCCTGTGTGACCTACATCGGCAAAGGCGGCTCGGGCCACTTTGTAAAAATGGTGCACAACGGCATTGAGTACGGCGATATGCAGCTGATTGCAGAAGCCTATGACTTACTGAAAAATACGCTCGGGCTGGGCCATAAGGAACTCCATGAGATTTTCTCAGAATGGAATAAGACCGAAGAGTTGGATTCCTTTTTGATCGAAATTACCGCCGACATCTTCACCAAAATGGACGATGAAACCGGCAAGCCCTTAGTCGAGCTGATCATGGACAAAGCCGGACAAAAGGGCACCGGTCGCTGGACGGTGATGAGCGCGCTAGAGGTGGGCGTGAGCATTCCAACAATTACAGCGGCGGTGAATGCGCGAATCATGTCGGCGATTAAAGAGGAGCGAGAAATTGCGTCCGAGCAGCTCACTGGCCCAACCGCCAGTTTTGACGGCGACAAAAAGGCGTTTATCGGCAAAATTCGCGATGCGCTGTACTGCTCAAAGATTTGCTCCTACGCTCAGGGTATGGACTTGCTGAGCAAGGCTTCTGCTCTCAATGGCTACGACCTGGATCTGGGTGAAACGGCCCGCATTTGGAAAGGTGGCTGCATCATCCGCGCTGCCTTTTTAAACAAAATTAAGGCAGCTTATGACCAGAACGGCAAACTCGCCAATCTCCTGTTAGCCCCTGAATTTAAGCAGACCATTCTCGACCGGCAGGCGGCGTGGCGTGAGGTAATTGCCACCGCCGCGAAAATCGGTATTCCGGTACCCGCCTTCAGCGCCTCGTTGGACTATTTCGATAGCTACCGGCGCGATCGCCTCCCGCAAAACCTGACCCAAGCTCAGCGCGACTACTTTGGCGCACACACCTACGAGCGGATCGATCAGGACGGTTTCTTCCACACCGAGTGGATGGAATAGGCGCGAGTACGGTTTTTCACTTCCCTCCTGCCCCATCCTCAATGAGGTAGGAGGGAAGTGATTGATCAGGTATGCCACTGACTGACTGAATTGTACTCAGGGGTAGATGACGGGGTGACTGCCAAGCCAGTATTTTTTTACTAATAGAAGACATTATCAGGCACCTGCCTTGAACATCCCAGAGCAGATTACGTCAATCATCACCTTGTTTGGCTACTGGGGCATTGCGTTCTTGATGCTGCTAGAAAACGTGATTCCGCCGATCCCGTCAGAGCTGATTATGCCGCTGGCGGGATTTGCGGCGGCCAGGGGGGAGATGAATTTGCTGATTGCGATCGCCTCTGGCACTTTTGGCTCTGTCCTGGGGGCACTTGCCTGGTACTACATTGGGCAGGCGCTGGGGCTGCGGCGCACCTGCGAACTGGCCGACCGCTACGGCAAATGGCTGGGCATTTCTAGTAAAGAAGTGAACTCCGTGCAAAAGTGGTTTGCCAAACGCGCGGGCTATTGGGCTGTCGGTGTCGGGCGCTTGGTGCCCAGTGTGCGCACCTATATTTCCGTTCCAGCGGGCATTTCGAGAATGCCGATGGTCAAGTTTTTGCTATCTTCTACGATTGGGTCTTTGGCCTGGATTACGCTGCTGACGCTGGCCGGATTTTGGCTGGGTGACAACTACGAGAAAGTTTCCAGTTTTCTCGGCCCTATCAGCGCTGTGGTGACGGTTGCGCTAGTCGTTCTTTTTGTTGTTTGGCTGGTTTATCACAAAAAGAAGAAGGGAACTAAAAGTCCATAGCCTATGCTGAGGAAGATCTTTAATTGCGACGAAAAGCTCGAAGCCAACGGCTGTTTTTATGATCAGAGCGTTGCAGCAAATTTTTGAATGGCATTGAGGTAGGTAGCTGCATCTATGGAGAGAATATCGCTGTGGTTGGCTTGGGCGATCGCCACTAACTGCTTAGGCTCTATCGCTGCTGCAAATAGTTCCTCACTGTGACTAAAAGGAATCGTTTGATCGTTAGTCCCATGAATAATCAGCAGCGGACAGTCAATTTTACCGATACGGCGAATATTCGGAAATTTTTCAAAGGGTAGAATGCGCACGGGTACCGCCACCTGAAAAACAGTTGCAAACGTACTCTCCAAAATAAGACCTGCTACCGGCTTTTTTGCGGCTAAATACGTACTTGGCCCACCGCCCAAAGACTGTCCGTGCAGGATGATTTGCTCAGGCGGAACATCCTGCGCATCAGTCAAATAGCTGTAGGCCACCTCAATCGCGTTGTAGGCTCTAGATTCAGTCGGTCGCCCGGTGCTGTAGCCATAGCCAGGATAGTCGTAAGCGAATACAGAAAACCCTCGGCTTTGCAACGCTTGTAAAACCGGTAGGATACTGCCCAAGTTAGAGGCATTGCCGTGGCTGTACAAAATTGTATAGCGGCTTTCAGGATGCGGCAGGTAGCGAGCCGCGATGACATTACCGTCACCGGTCAGGATATTAATTGCGCCTGAGTCTTCTGCGGGCTGATGATCGTAGCTTACCGCTGGCGGCAAAAAGATCATCCGATCTGCAAAGAAGAAAATATAGAGCGCAAAGGCGATGTAAATGAACAAAACTAACTGGAGCATTCGCAATTTGGAAAACCTGGCTGTTTGAGCGAACTGGCGGTTATCCACCCTCGCCTTCCTCATGATACTGCCTTGCACTCTGCGGTCTTTTGCCTGTCCTGGTCAACGCTTATAATTAAGAGCCTCAAAAAATGCGAAGGTTAGCTCACATCTTGCACCATTCTTGATAAGCGGTGTCCCGCCTTGATTTGACGATAATATCGAAGCCATAATAAGCAGCGATATCAGCCTCACGCCTGATTTGCCTGAGCAGTCCGGCCCAGAGTACCGAGGGCAACAGTTTCTCTAGGGTCAACCTGGCGGTGGCTTTCCAATCTAATCTGGATGGCCAAGCCCACAAATCAACCCAATGTGCCAGCAGATAAGCGATGAGCGAGAGCACGAGCCAACGATACACACCGATTTTGGTATTTTGACCAAAGCAATGCAGTCCAAACTGATGTTTAGCAGTCTTGAAAAAGCCCTCTATCGCCCAGCGTTTGCGACCTAAACGAACGAGATAAGCACCCGAATAAGGATAGGTCGATGCGACAAAGCGCAGCTCTCGTTTGTTGCCTGCGCGTTTTAGCCAAAACCAAGAGACGGTAAGCGGATAGTCGATATCCTTGAGGTCAACCTGTAGTCCTCGTTTCGCTTTCCCTGGCAGGTCTTTCAGCTTTCGCCCGTCTTGTAAGCGACGAGAGTTTTTCATCCCCACGACGGCTCTCCACTTTCGCTGACGAACGGCCCCAATGAATTCGACGGTACCAAATTCGGTATCTGCCTGAACAATCACAGGTCTACCTTTGACCAGAGACTTGGGTATGCTGGCCAATAACTTACAAGCCAGTTGATTCGGACTCGGTTGGCCTTTTCCTCGCCAAACACGGAAGCTCCACGGTATGCGCCGCTGGCCAATAACGATGTAGAGCACCACCAGATGCAGTCCTCGCTTGCCGTTGAGCATTCGCACCCAAGGCTCAGGGGCATCGATATCATCGGTTGGCGTACTCAACTGCCAGAACTTGCCCGTCTTTCGCAGTGTGCTCAAATCTATCAACAACCGCACTGGTATATCTTTACGAACAGGATGCTTCGCGAGTTGGTCAAGGACGGCTGCACGAGCCGTGCGAATGACTTGCCGGGTTGACCAACGATAGCGATTAAAAAATCGGCTTAAGGAACTTGCTGACTTGATTGACGTATGCTCGGGTAGCGCATGGCCTTGCGCATCTAAAAACAGCCCTAAAACGGCTTTTAGACTGGCTTTTTGATAGACACTAGGCATCAGGGAAATTAGGCTATACACTAGCCCTTGGGCGTGCTGAAGCATGGTTTTAATGGCCGTCTTCGATTTTTACTTA
>JBBQAC010000209.1:0-8377 GCA_038315915.1 Phormidesmidales cyanobacterium | reverse complement strand
TACCATCAGTTAGGCAGGGTTGCCGAAGAATTGAGAGAGTATGAGCAGGCGCGATCGCACTATCAACAAGCCCTCGATATCAAGATTGAATTCAACGACCGCTACAGCCAAGCGAGCACCTACCATCAGTTAGGCATCGTTGCCCAAGCATTGAGAGAGTATGAGCAGGCGCGATCGCACTATCAACAAGCCCTCGATATCAAGATTGAATTCAACGACCGCTACAGCCAAGCGAGCACCTACCATCAGTTAGGCATCGTTGCCGAAGAATTGAGAGAGTATGAGCAGGCGCGATCGCACTATCAACAAGCCCTCGATATCAAGATTGAATTCAACGACCGCTACAGCCAAGCGGTCACCTACCATCAGTTAGGCAGGGTTGCGGAAGCATTAAGAGAGTATGAGCAGGCGCGATCGCACTATCAACAAGCCCTCGATATAAAGATTGAATTCAACGACCGCTACAGCCAAGCGAGCACCTACGGTCAATTAGGTTTATTAGCAGAAGCGCAAGAAGATTACCAGCAAGCTCAACGGCACCTACAGCAGGCTTTGGAGATTTTTGTCGAATTCAATGACGAGCACAGCACACTGATGACCGTGAGAAATCTTGCTCGACTTCACCAAGCCACTCAAGACGGTAGCCTCTTAACCGAGGTAGCCCGCTGCTTAAATTCGACCGTTGAGGAAGTTGCTCAATGGTTCCAATCTGCCAATGAGCAAAGCCAAACCCCATAGTCGCTACTTTCAGCGCCGAAGAAGTAGTCGCTTGACTCATTTGCCTGCGAGCAGGTAAGGCTAATTGCAAAGCTGCTCTGACTATTCACTGAGCAGCTCCAACTTCTCGCGGTGCAGATCCAACTTCTCCGCGAGTAACTCTGACTTCTTTGAGAGCAACTCCGACTTCTCTAGGAGTCGCTCCAACTTCTCTGCGAGCAACTCCGACTTCTCCAGGAGTCGCTCCGGATTCTTTAAAGGCTGCTCCAACTGCTCACGTAGCGGCTTCAACTATCAACGAAGGCCATATTCTATGTCGCGCTAGGAAATCGCTCTGCATCGACCGGCATCAGTTCTGCTTTGGATCACATCTGCTCTACTGCTCACGACAGGCTATGCAGCGACATTCACAGACAAGCTTTCCATCCACTTTTTACGGCCATACACGCCAGCTAACAACTCATCGACCGCAAACACCTGCTCCAGCTTCTCCCAATAGATCGAACTGCCACCGCCATACACCTTCACATCCATCAGCAGTTCAGCAGGCGGATTAATCACCGGCTCAAAACCGTCAGGCGTGTTCTTCAACATTTCCAGCCTATCAACCGGCCAGGCATGGCGAGAGCCATCATCTAACATCACCTCTATCTCCCGGCTCTCGGGTAAATATCTAGCCGACACTGCTAGCCTCGAATCTTCATAGGTCACCGTGATATTGCCTCCAGGTATCTTTGCAAAGTTGCAGGTTGTCAGTCACTAACTGTAGCGCCTTCCGGTTGAAGGCTTCGGTTGTCGTCACTCTACGCTTTTTACTGCGTCTCACAATCTTAGGTACTACCCCTGAGATATCTATCTCAACTGAGTATTTGGGCGATTCGACATGTACGTGGGCAGGCGGGTGCTCATCCCTCACCTTGATGATAACGACGACGTCCTGAGACTTGAAAACGAAAGCCATGTTTATCTTTACCTAATTATAAATGCGGCTCGCTAATTTGCCTCCGGCTCGGTATACTCGCAAAACGTCCGCATCCCCAGCTTCAGCACCCAAAGCACGACGACAGTAGCGATCGCCGGATTAATCGGCAGCGTCACCAAATTCACCAAATACACAATCAGCCCCGTCAGCAAAACCGCCTTCCCCGGATTTTTGTTATATTCCTCCACCTTCTCGCGAAAGCTATCGTCTCCGCACACCTCCCGCCGCAAATTTCGCAAAAACACTGCCTTCAAGCTCGCCCGATTCGCCCCAAACATCGCCGTCCCCGCCTCCGCCATCACCAAATCGGTCAGGCTGGTTTCCAGGTCACCGTCATGCAGAGAGAGAGTAGCGATCGCCCGCTGTGCTGGCGCATACTCCTGTAGCAGCGCCTGAGCATTTTGCAGTTCGGCAGTAGAAAGCTGAGCAGCCATAGCAATAGGTGTAAAATAACGACTCAGCCCAGTTTAGCCCGAAGTCAAAACCCGGTTGGCTATTGCCTACTGAACAATCATTCTAGAGATAGCCAGCTAAAAATATCCACAGCAGATAGCGACAGCGCCAAGTCAGATAAAACAGGTAGTGTTTGATCACTCTTATACAGTTTCAGACGAGACTCACCTGATAAGGTCAAGACACTATCCGATGAGGGATCTAGCAGCCACCCCAGCTCTGTGCCATGCTCGATACAGTGTAAAAGTTTTTCCAGTGGTTTGGTCTGAGCTTGTTCTGGCGATAGAATCTCAATAGCCCAGTCAGGATAGGTCTCAAACCGATTGGCAACGCGCCCCGACGAAGTACGCGGAATTCGTGGCCAGCGAAATACAGAGATATCTGGTACTAAAGCAGCCCCGCCAAATACACAGCGTAGTTCAGGAAATGCGTAGGCTAGCTGCTGAGGCTTACCTACTGCATTAATGACGTTTGCTAATTCGCTTTGTAAGGTGCTATGTTCGCCCTGCGGCATCGTTTTTTGAGTAAGTTGATGATTAATAAATTCGCTAGCGGGCTGGGTTTCAGGCAACTGTAGGAAACCGTCTAATGTCAGCGCTTGAACAGGGGTTTTTACCATAATGTTTCATCCGATGCTGCTTAATATTCTACGGCTTAGCACATGTTTGCACGTTAGATTACATAGCAAGGTCTGGACAGTGACTAGCGCTGACCCGGACTCACGGGAATCAATTCTCCATCGACTAGCTCGTAGGGAGTGTCGGCACCGTCACAGTAGGAAAGGGACTCAGCAAAAGCCAGTTTTTTTAGCGGTGAACGTCATGGCTGGGTTCCTGAATTTTGAAAGCCACTCGTATAGTGTACTGTGCCCGTCATGGCTTACCGTTCTAGCTGCCAGTATTCCTTAGCAATTTGCCAATCTTCTTGAGCGTGCATGACCAACACACGAACTTTGGACTGTTGCGCAGAGATGTCGAGGTCACCTTCTCCGCTCATCTCTCCTGTTTCAGAAAGCGCTATTCCTAAAAATGCAAGAGACTGACAAACACTGTTGCGAATGAAAGAGGTATTCTCCCCCACCCCGCCCGTAAACACCAACACATCCAACCCGCCCAGGCTGGCCGTCATCGCAGCAATGCCTGCACTGAGCCGGTGAATATACATATCGACAGCCAGCTTAGCTTGAGCATGACCCTCATCCATCGCAGGCTTGAGCTTGCGCATGTCGCTAGAGAGACCCGAAACCCCTTTTAAGCCAGATTCTTTATTGAGCTGATGGTCTAGCTGCTCAGACGTGTAGCCCTTTTCTCTCATTAAGTAGGTCAAAATGCCCGGATCAATGCTGCCTGAGCGAGTGCCCATCATCAGCCCTTCTAACGGCGTGAACCCCATTGTGGTGTCTATGCTGTGCCCGCCTCGCACAGCGGCTAAAGAACAGCCGTTGCCCAAGTGACAGGTGACAATGCGGAGGTCTTCAAGAGATCGTTCTACCAGCTCAGCCGCCCGCTGCGAACAGTACTGATGGCTAATGCCGTGAAAACCATATCGCCGAATGCCGCTGTCTGTCCACTCCTGAGGAACCGGATAGAAGGCAGCAACGTCCGGCATTTTGCTGTGGAAAGCCGTGTCAAAGACGGCGTACTGGCGGACATCTGGCAGTAGCTGCTCAATCGCGTGGATGCCTTCCAAACTGGCTGGATTGTGGGCAGGCGCAAGCGGGATGAGTTGGGCGATCGCTTCCTTCACCTTCTCATCTACCCACACACTCTGCTGATACGCCTGCCCGCCATGCACTACCCGATGACCGACCACATCAATCTCCGCCAGTTCAGAAAGCACAGCCGTCTCGCCCTGGTGTAGGGTGTGCAGCATTTGAGCGATCGCTCTAACCCGGTCATCCTCAGTCAGAGCGATCTCCACAGTCTTCTCTGCGCCAATGGCTGTTAGCAGCGGCGGTGACTGCTGCCAGTCAATCTGGGCCTGCCACAGCGGTGGGGACGGCTCAGCAGGCGGCGCTGACCCCAATTCCAATCGATACAGACAGCTTTTATGGCTGCTAGACCCCGCATTGAGCACAAGGATATTCATGGGATATCGATTTCCTACGGGTGGCGATCGCTAATAAGGCCACACCCAGTCACGGCTCTCCGGCTTGTCTTCTCCGTGAAATCTTGCATAGTTCACATGGTTAATAATCTCGTCTTGCATTCTTTCTTTTACATAGGCCGCTGCCGATCCTAGTTTGGGCACCCGATTAATCACATCAATAACCAGATTGAACCGGTCGATTTGGTTGTTAATAGCCAACTCCAAAGGCGTGTTGATATTGCCTTTTTCCTTGTAGCCCCGCACGTGAATGCGATCTTGATTTGACCGGCTATACACCAGCTTGTGAATTAACCACGGATAGCCGTGAAAGTTGAAAATCACGGGTGCTTCTTTGGTGAAGAGCGTATCGAAATCTGCATCTGTTAAGCCATGGGGATGCTCCTTAGGATGAATAAGCTTGTACAAATCCACCACGTTAATGAAGCGAACAAGCAAATCAGGAAACTCTTCTCGCAAAATTGCTGTGGCTGCCAAAGACTCCATTGTCGGTACATCGCCGCAGCAGGCCATCACCACATCAGGAATATCCGGCGCTTTCCCCTGATTGTCATTACTTGCCCACTGCCAGATGCCGATGCCTTTGGTACAGTGCGTCACCGCCTCATCCATGGTCAAATATTGCAGATGCTTTTGCTTGTCAGAGACAATTACGTTGATGTAGTCAGTACTGTTCAAGCAGTGATCTACAACAGAAAGCAGACAATTAGCATCCGGTGGCAGATAAATCCGGGTGACATCCGGGCTTTTGTTCGTCACCAAATCGATAAAGCCGGGGTCTTGGTGGCTAAAGCCGTTGTGATCCTGCCGCCAAACGACCGATGAGAGTAAAATGTTAAGCGAGGCAATTGGGGCTCGCCAAGGAACGACGTTTTTACAAATATCCAGCCACTTTGCATGTTGGTTGAACATCGAATCAACCACGTGGGCAAAGGCTTCATAAGTATGGAAAAAGCCGTGGCGACCGGTGAGTAAGTAGCCTTCCAACCAGCCTTGCAGCGTATGTTCGCTAAGCATTTCCATGACTCGACCCGTCGGTGAGAGGTAGCCGCCGTCTTCATCTTCTGGCAGGTAGTCAGCCATCCAGGCTCGGTTAGTCACTTCAAAGACTTCTCCGAGCCGATTAGAGAGAGTTTCATCCGGGCCGAATAGCCTGAAGTTATTGGGATTAGCGACAATCACGTCTTTGAGAAGGCGGCCCATCAGCCGGGTGTTTTCAACCTGAGTTTTGCCAGGACTATCCATCGTCACAGCGTAGTCTTTAAAGTCAGGAAGCTTCAGCGTTTTCCGCACTCTGCCACCGTTGGCAATTGGGTTAGCGCTGAGGCGGCGATCGCCCTTAGGCGGCAGTTCTCTCAGTTCCTCGATCAGGCGACCGCTGGCGTCGAACAGTTCTTCTGGTCGGTAGCTGCGCATCCAGTCTTCGAGCAGCTGTAAATGCTCAGGATTGTTCTTGAGGTTTGCCAGGGGGACTTGGTGCGATCGCCAAAAACCTTCTACCTTATGCCCGTCAATCGTTCCCGGTGCCGTCCAGCCCTTAGGTGTGCGCATCACAATCATTGGCCAGCGCGGGCGCTCGGGACGGCCTTCACCGCTACGCGCCCTAGCCTGAATCGCGCGAATCTGGCTGATGCACTCTTCCATGACGCCTGCCATTTGCTGATGCACCCGCTGCGGGTCGTGCCCTTCTACAAAATATGGCTGATAGCCATAGCCACGAAACAGAAACTCTAACTCTTCGTGGGAAATGCGAGCGAGCACCGTTGGGTTTGCGATCTTGTAGCCGTTGAGATGTAAGACCGGTAGCACCGCCCCGTCCTGAGCCGGGTTCAAAAACTTATTTGAATGCCACGCCGTCGCTAGTGGGCCAGTCTCAGCCTCACCATCGCCGACTGCAACCAGCGTAATCAAATCAGGATTGTCAAAGACCGAGCCATAAGCATGAGAGAGACTATAGCCTAGCTCTCCGCCCTCATGAATAGATCCAGGCATTTCAGGCGTACAGTGGCTACCAATATGGCCAGGAAACGAGAACTCCTTAAAGAACTTTTGCAGTCCGTCGATATCTTCGCTCTTATCGGGATAGACTTCCGAATAAGTCCCTTCCAAATAAGCCGGAGCCAGCACACCGGGCGCACCATGACCAGGGCCAGCAATAAAAATAGCATTCAGGTCATATTTTTTGATCAGGCGGCTAAAATGCGTATACATAAAGCTCAGGCCGGGGCTCGTGCCCCAATGTCCTAGCAGACGCGGCTTGATATGTTCTAGCTTGAGCGGCTCGCGCAGCAGAGGATTTTCCTTAAGATAAATCATGCCAATAGCGAGATAATTACAGGCACGCCAGAAGGCATCTGTCTTTCGCAGTTCTTCTGCCGACAGGGGCGCGTCGGAAACGTTGATTTGAGAGATGGAGGCGGTCACTGCAATTAGTCCTCTTTTGGCTTACGGGGGCACTTAGCGCTGGGCTCAGCTCTGGAAGTAAAAGACTGTATGGCCACATGATAGAGGCGATCACCTAAAACAGTACGTGCTTTCGTCAATGCCCCTCTTGTGGGAGAGCCAGTGCCCCTGAAAGATACTCACAACGGGAGAGCAATCGCACTGTAAGATACATATCCGCTCGCGGTAGAGCTGCTACGGTAGGATACAAAGTAAGTTTAAGCAGATCCTGTTAAAGTAAAAAATGAATGGCCGATCCGACCTCGACAGCTTTCTTCAGTCAAACGATGTCATGGAGACGGCTGTACAAGCACCGGCCTCGCAAGAGATAGAGCCGCAGGAGATAGACCTACAGGAAACAGAATCAGCCGGGCCAGCCGTTAGTGAAGCAGAACTAGAGGTCGCCCGATTACAGCCCATTTACTTTGTCAGTGGCCTCGGCGCAGATGAGCGTGTTTTCCAGTGGCTGCGCTACGAAGGCTTCCGGCCTGTTCACATTCACTGGGTTCCGCCGGAAAGAAGAGAATCTATTGAAGCCTACGCCCAACGGCTGAGCGAACAGATAGTCGATCAGAAACCTACGCTCATTGGCCTCTCGTTTGGCGGCATGATCGCCGTTGAAATTGCTAAGCAAATCGACACTGAGAAAGTGATTTTGCTCTCTAGCGTCAAGCAAAAATCAGAAGTTCCTGTCTATTTCAAGCTGTTTCGCGCTTTTCCTATCCATCGTATTTTCCCCTTTAAAAGTATCTTATGGGCTGCTTACTGGCTTGCCTACTGGCTGTTTTCGCCGGAGGGAAACGATGAAAAGTCGCTACTCAAAACTATCTTAAAAGAAACCGATCCGCATTTTCTCAAATGGGCGCTGCATAAAGTTGTTGTTTGGAAGAACAGTGAAATCCCGCCGAATGTCGTTCATATTCATGGTAAGCGCGATCGCATTTTCCCTTTTCGCTTCGTCTCACCCGACTACGCCGTCGCCAACTGCGGCCACTTAATGGTGATGAACCGGGCAGAAGAAATCTCTAAACTGCTAGCGAACCTGATAGCTGACAGAGAACCCCCACAGCCGGTTTCTTTGACGTGATTAGTCAGTGCAATTTTTTTCGAGAACCAGCAATCACTGGCAAAGACCTGATTTCGGCTCAGCCGGTCGATCTACAGCGCTGTTGGCTCTGGAATCGTCACGTCAATTGGCGTAATCTCAGCTTCTAGGACTGTCAGTGGCGGCGCGATCGCAGCCATATTACCCACCACCACGGTAATCAGCTTCTCAGGCATCAGCGTCGCCTGTGCGGCTGTTAACACCTGCTCGACTGTCGTACTCTCTACCTGGTCTCTAAACCGAAACACAAAATCCGATGGATAGCCGTAATACTCATAGCGAATGAGTCGAGACAGCGTCTGGTTAGGTGTCTGAAAATTAAAAACAAAACTATTGAGCACCGAATCTTTGGCAAACGCCAGCTCGCTCTCAGTAATGGGCTCACTGCGCACCCTTTCCAGCTCTTGATACATCGACTGGATAAAAGGCACCGTCGCCTCAGAGCGCGTTTGTCCGCCGCCAATAAAAAGGCCGTTATGATCGTAGCGGGGGCTCCAAAACGCATACACGCTGTAAGCTAACCCCTGCTGCGAGCGAATTTTGTTAAAAAGCCGCCCGCCAAAGCCGTTCAA
>JBBQAC010000289.1:0-5228 GCA_038315915.1 Phormidesmidales cyanobacterium | reverse complement strand
CCACATCGGTAGCTCGGGCCAAGCTTGAGACACGACGCTCAATCCTAAACGCTGCAATACTTGAGCTTTGCACTGCTGCTCAGCAAAGGGACGCTCTGCCGGAATGCAGATAGCAGGCACCCCTGCCGCCGCGATTTCCATCGTAGAATTGTGGCCGGCGTTGGCGATTACCAGGTCGGCATGGCAAAGGTAGGGCCACACGTTTTCGACCACGCCATGAGCGCGAATGTTTTCTCCCATCGGCGGATGAGCGCCGAGTAAATGCCACTGCCAGTCAGGGGTTGCTTGGGCCGCTTGCACGATCTTTTGCGCCGTAATCTCGGTGCCACCGAAGCCAGTCATCACCAAAATATTGGGTTTGTCTGTAGCGTAACTAGCGGGTGCGTTGGCCGCTTTATTTGCCCCGACAAACCGGCAAAATCCGCCGCTGTAAAATGTTTTCTCGCGAATCCACGGCGGGCAGTCAGCTTGTTCCATGGCTTCTGCAAACGGTGCCCACAGCGAGTAAGCCCATTCATAAGCGAGGCTATGCCCTTTGTCCCAGCGCTGCCCGTGCTGCCGCCCATAAATTACCGGAATCCCGCACATCCGGCCCAGAATAGAGGCTTCTAACCCCACATCGGAAACCAGCAAGTCGGGTTGCCACCGGCTCAAAAAGGTGACCATCGCCAGGGCGAAAGCCGTGTTGCCGCCGTGGTTGACCAAAAAGTCGTGATAGTCATGCAGGGTTTGCTGCTGCATGAACAGACTAGGAGAGGGGGGCGCATACCCCGGAACGCTCACCCGCTCTACCGGACGGCCAATATCCGCGACTTGGGGCGGGCCATCCATGCCGACGACGGCTAGCTCACACTCCGGAGGGAAATGGGGGGCGATCGCTTCAAACCGCCGGCAGTGCCCCGCGCCCTGAAGGTTCAGATAAAACGCGATTTTCATATCAGGTGGCAATTCCCATCATCTGTAAGGAGTCTTGCGTCACGGTATGTTCGGGCTGGGCAAAGCTGGCGGTAGCTCGCTGCCTGCGAATCAGCCGCCGGTACTGCTTCTCATAACCTGCAATCATCAGGTCAATATGGCAAAAAGTCTCAGCCCGCTGCCGACAGTCAGCCCGAGAAAGCTGCGCCGCCGCGACAATCGCCTGAGCCAGTGCCGTCACTGTTTTCTCCTGGACAACAACTCCGCAACGCGCGTCCAAAATCTCTCCGGCAGCGCCGCTATCGAAGGTTGCGACAGGCGTTCCCATCGCCAGTGCCTCGGCATAGACAAAGCCATAGGGCTCTTGCCAAAGCGGTGTATTGACAAAAACGCTGGCTTGAGAGAGCGATCGCCTAATCTCAAAGTGCGAGAGATGACCTAAATAGCGCACCCGCTCATCCTTCATCAGCGGCAAAACCTGTTCTTCATAATAAGTAGAATTTCCGACCGGCCCGGCGATTTGAATGGTATAGCCTGCCCGCAGCGCCGACTGAATGGCCAGGTGGGGTGCTTTTTCAGGTACGATGCGGCCATACCACAGGGCTGTATGCGGCGGGGTATGCGGCACAAAGGGCCAGCTAGCCACCTCTATGCCGTTGTAAATGACTTCAGCATCAATCAAAGGCTTCCATTCCTCTGCAAGGCTTTGAGAAACTGCAACCGCCGCCAACTTACCCGAGGTATTGCGAGCGACTGCGTACTGCACCGCTGCCGATAGCTCTCGGTAGGGTGGCGTATGGAGTACGCTCAGCATCGGCATGGGCAAATCTGCCGCGCTCAGCAGCAAAAAAGGGTGCAGCGCATTGTTGTGAACCACGTCAAATTCATCCTGGCAAATTTGCCGAATCACGCTCGCGTAGGCCGACATATTGCAGGCTTGGCGACCTAGCATGGTCTGCGCCTGAGGATGCGTCGCAAAAGCCGTTTCAATGCAGGGCACTAGCCCTAGATCCGGATCAGAATCACCGCTGGCAAAGAGCGTGACTTCATGCCCTCTTTCGATTAATTTTTTGGCTAGCCACCACGTATGAGACTCCATTCCGCCTGCGAAGGGCTCTGCAATGGGGTGGTGCAGTAATCCAACAACCGCAATTTTCATGAGCGCTTTCCCAAATCCTAGTATTTATTCGAGCTGTTGATTAAGTGTGCTGTCTTATAATTTGCTGCTGAACACCCATACTGTCACTGCTCGCTATCTACGCAAATACCTGCGCAGACGCCGATGGATGAACACTGCCCAATGATGCAGTCCCCGCTAGTTTAAATTGGATTTAATGATCTGAAGCTTCTTACCAAACGGACAGTTTGCTTGACAGCTCCTTTCTACTTGAAAGATAAGGCAACTGATAAGAAACTATTATCTATCTAAAGGAGAGGCTTTGAGCCGTACTCAAAAGAAGGAATAGTTGCCATCCGTCTAGGCGCTACTGCTGCCCTCGCCAGCTCGGACTTCCCTTCACACTCCTTAACAAACTGCTCAATTTCAGACCAACCCTTACTATAAAAGGCATTGCCCCTTTCATTGAGCGCGTGTAATGAAGATTTTGCATGGCACCTGGGTTCCGCAGGCCGAAGAGACGTTTATCCAGCCAGGGCAGTTTTGTCTATGGGTGGAGACGAGTGAGCCGAGTCGCCCAAGTCGGAAGAAAGCGGGCGATCGCCCCACCCATCACTTGCCCCAAGCCGCCCTAACGACGCTCCTCGAAGAAATCGGCATCAAGCCCCCTGCCTATCGCTCTATCGAGCAAAGCATCAAACCGTATCATTGGTTACTGCCCACCGCTGCTGACTCGCCGCTGCCGTCGCTAGAACTCTCTCGCTACCTGGAGCAAGACGCCTCCGACACGTTCGACTATCAGCTTTGGGCAGTTGACTGCTACGTGACGCCTGCCCTGACGACACTCACTCTGCTCAATGAGCTGCATTTTATCGCGCTCTACAATCTGGCTGAGGTGCAGCTAGGGGCCGATCTGTTGTTCTGGTACCACTACACTCAGTCCTTAAAACAGGTGCTTCAGCGAGATCAGTATATTCCGGCCATGCGCTATCGGGAATTAGCACCCGCGAGTAAGACTCGCAGCAAGCGAAAAACGGCTGCTCAAAAACGGACGAAAGCAAATATTGAACCCTCCGCCTTTGAAATATATCCGACGTGGGATTTGATCGGAGAGCGCTACGAAACAGAGTTGCAGACCTTTGTGGACTACATGCCGCTCAGTTGCACAGCCGCTTTCGAGGAGAAAACGAAAGCGACTGAATTTTACGAGAGAGAACCTTTACTGCGACATTTTTCAGAGTGTTTTTTAGCTGAGCTGGTTTCTAAAACGGGCTTTCCTCAGAACTTTCGCAAAAAGATAGAGGGGTCTTTGCTGGAGCACTGCATTTTTGCTGATTTGGGCAATCCCTGGACTTCGCCGGAGTGGAAAGAACAGTATCAGCAGTGGCAGACGTGGCGCGATCGCATCACCCGCTCCCAAACCGCCATCCCCTTTCACATTTACTTTCACCTGCAAGAACCCGATAGACCAGAATGAAATTGGCAGATTCAGTTCGAGGTTGCGCCCAAAGCCGATCCCTCCCTGCGACTGCCGCTGGCCGACGTGTGGAGACTCAGCGGGAAACCCCAAAAGGAGCTTCGCAAACAGCTTGGCGACAGCTTTGAACAGCACCTGCTGATGAACTTAGGCTACGCAGCCCGCATTTATCCGAGGTTTTGGGAAGGGCTAGAAACCGATGAACCAACGGGCATTGTGATAGATTTGCAAACCGCCTTTGACTTTCTTAAAGATGCCGCCTGGGTGCTAGAAGATGCGGGCTACAAAGTTGTCGTACCGGCCTGGTGGACGCCCAAGGGACGGCAGCGAGCGAAGGTCAAGCTACGGGCAAAGGGCACTCCGTCCTCTAGCAATAGTCAGACCAAGAGCTATTTCTCCTACGACACGCTGGTGCAGTACCAGTACGAGTTCTCGATTGGCGATCAGCCCGTCAGCCAGCAGGAGTGGCAGCAGCTTGTGGCAGCGAAGTCACCGCTGGTGCAGTTTCGCGGTCAGTGGATGGAGCTAGACCCGGCCAAAATGCAGCAGATGCTGGAATTTTGGCAGAAACAGCAGGCGGAAAATCCTGAGATGAGTCTGTTGGACTTTATGAAGCTGACGGCGGATGAAGACAATCTGGAGGTAGAGTACGACCGCGACGACGTGCTCTCCACCATGCTCACTCAGCTCAATGACAAAAGCCACCTGGAGCGAATGGCCGACCCGGAGGCGCTACAGGGCACGCTGCGAGACTACCAAAAGCGCGGGCTCTCCTGGCTGCACTACCTGGATAATTTGGGATTGAACGGTTGCTTAGCCGACGATATGGGCCTGGGTAAAACCATTCAGGTGATTGCGCGGCTGGTGCAGGAGCGAGAGGAAGCGGCTGAAGCTGGGATTGAAGAATTGCCGCCGACGCTGTTGATTGCGCCAACTTCGGTGCTGGGTAACTGGCAGAGAGAGCTGGAGAAATTTGCGCCGCAGCTCAAAGCGACCATTCACCACGGGGCTGAGCGGGTGACTGAGCCTGAAGACTTTGAGGCGATCGCGCTAAAACGCGACGTGGTCATCACCTCCTTTACACTGGCCCGCAAAGACGCCGCCCTCCTCGGCGACATCACCTGGCACCGCATTGTGCTGGACGAAGCCCAGAATATCAAGAATCCCAAAACGGCGCAGACCAAGGCGATTTTGAAGCTGGAAGCCAACCATCGACTGGCGCTTACAGGCACCCCAGTAGAAAACCGGCTGATGGATCTCTGGTCAATCTTCAACTTTCTCAATCCGGGCTACTTGGGCAAGCAGGCTCAGTTTCGTAAAAACTTTGAGTTGCCGATCCAAAGAGACAACCAGCTCACTCAATCGGCTACGCTGAAAAAGCTGGTAGAGCCCTTTATTTTGCGCCGGGTGAAGACAGATAAGTCAATTATCAAAGACCTGCCGGATAAAGTCGAACAAAAGCTGTACTGCAACCTGACCAAAGAGCAGGCATCGCTTTATGAAGCGGTGATTCGAGATGTCGATAAAGATCTCGATGCTGCCGAAGGGATGAAGCGTAAAGGCTTGATCCTGGCAACTTTGACCAAGCTCAAGCAAATTTGCAATCATCCCCGGCAGTTTTTGCAGGATGGGAGTGAGTTTTCGGTGGAGCGATCGCACAAGCTCAGCCGCCTCATCGAAATGCTCAGCGAGGTCATAGAAGAAAACGAAAGCGCCCTC